>JAUSNX010000010.1 GCA_030656015.1 Methanobacteriaceae archaeon | reverse complement strand
GTCCTGTTCCACTGTTTTGTGTGATGTTGTTTTGGTTGATGGTGGTGTTGTTTCCGTTGTGCCAGATTCCTCCGCCGTGCCAGTAGGAGGGTGTTTGTTTTCCGTTTTGTGTGATGTTGTTTTGGTTGATGGTGGTGTTGTCACTGTTTAGGTTTATTCCGGCTGCTCGGTTATTTGAAACTGTATTTCCAGAAATTAAACAATTAACAGAACTAGTTGAATAAATACCATACCCGATATTGGAAGATATTGTGTTATCTAAAATCTGGTTATTATACGAATTCTCTAGGTAAATACCAAAAAGGTTACCAGAAATATTATTATTATAAATGGTACAGTTAGATACACCATTCAAATATATTCCACTACTGCTAGTGGCTCCAATAATTCTAAAACCTTCAATTCGAGTGTTATTCCCTAAATTATTGATGTAAAAACCAGGTTTATTAATATTAGATATATTCAGGGTCACTGTTCCATTAGCTTTCAAGTTCAAAGTTTTATTTATAATTATATTTTCCTGATACGACCCCGAATTCACAATTATTGTGTCTCCTGAGCTTGCATTATCTATAGCATTTTGTATACTGCTTCCGTTATTAACAAATATTTCATTTGCCGTAGAATTAACATCTTCAGCTGAGGCTGTTTGGCAAGAAATTAACATCAATAAAAGTAGGAGTATAATGAATGCATATTTTTTCATTATCTCATAGTTTTTCATTATCAGACCTCTAATTGATATAAAATATTATTTATAATTATTAAGAGGTTGAGTTTTTATATAAAGTATTAATATTTATTATTAAAACGAATATTTTATATATGGTTTAATTAAATAAAAATAAGTAAAATTTTATTTTTTAAGTATAGTTAGTAAATAAATCTAAAATTAATTTTATTGTTTATCAATAATCTGGTACTCTTGTTTTACCAGAACTATTTTATCAGAATCTATATCTTGGTAGATAACGGTTCCAGATCCAATAGCAGAATTCATCCCTACTTTTACTCCAGGATTGAAACTGGAGTTAATCCCTGTTTTCACTCCATCACCAAATACTACACCCAATTTTCGCCGGCCAGTGTCCACTCTCCCATCTTTAACACTCATTTTCACTGTTCCATCATCAAAACGGAGATTAGCGATGTTGGTACCCGCAGCAAGGTTACAGTTCGATCCTATTATGGAATCTCCCACATAAGTAAGGTGATTTATATTGCTATGGTCCATAATAATAGAATTTTTAATTTCCACAGCATTACCTACACTTACTTGATTTCCTAAATAGGTGTTGCTTCTTAAATAACTATTGGGTCCAATGTCACAGTCTTCTCCAATGTAAACTGGCCCCTGAATATAGGTACCTGAGCGAATAACACTGTTTTTACCTAAAACAATCCTACCTTCAATATTAACTCCTTTTTCTATATGGCCCTCAATTTTTTCTTCCAGATTTGTCAGAAATTCTTCATTAATTTCTAAAAGTTCCCAGGGCCTTCCCACATCTATCCATTTTTTATGTGTAATGAACCCTTTAATGCTTTTTCCTTCGTCTATTTGCATTTGTAGAGAATCAGTTATCTCATACTCGCCTCGAGGGGAAAGCTCAGTTTCTTCTATTATAGAGAGAATATCTTGATTGAAAACATAGATGCCGGTGTTAATTAGATTACTAGGGGCTTCATCACGGGGCGGTTTTTCTATGATTTTTGTTATCTGTCCATTTTTAATTTCTACCACACCAAATGGGCTGGGATCTTCCACTTCGGTTAATACCATCATGGTATCGGGAGAGCTGGTCTGATAGTTTTCTATTAATTCCCTTAAAAGTTCTGGATCAAGGATTATGTCTCCATTTAATACTACAAAATCCTCTTTTATAAAGTCCTGGCAGTGGCCTATGGCATGGGCCGTACCTAAACGCTCTTTTTGGGTGATGTAATTAATTTGGACACCTAATTTTTCCCCATTTTCAAAGTGTTCCTTAACCATTTCTTCATGATAACCGACTATGAGTAGTATCTCAGTTATTCCTGCATCTCGAAGGGCTTCTACATTGTACTGTAGTATGGGTTTTCCACCTACTGGAAGCATGGTTTTGGGTCGGGTTAAGGTTAAAGGGCGCATTCTAGTTCCCTCTCCGGCTGTAAGAATCACGGCTTGCATAATAATTTCTCCTAAATCGCTAAAATGGGATTAAAATAAAATATATGCTTATTAAATCCATTAAATTCCATTTAAAATTATTTTTTTAATTATATTTTCTTAATTGGAATATTTAATAGTTGCTAGTTAAAGTTCATGATAATAATTGAATAAAAATTTGCTAATTGCTTTGATAATTTATTAATATATTCTATTTTTTTCTAAAACCAGTTTTAAAAATTAGAATTTACAGTATTATTGGAATTATAGATATGAATAAAAAAAGTAATGAAAAGTTATTTTAAATTAAATTAGGATACTAGTATTAATTAAGATAGCTAGGAGTATTCTCTTAGTTAATCAAAAGTTTTTCTATAAATTCAGTGGAAATTTTTCGAATTTCCTCGGCCCGGGCATTATTCCTTCCTTCTAGAGTCATGCGGATATAGGGCTCAGTACCAGATGGCCTTACCAGTACCCAACTACCATCTTCAAATGTGATGCGAATACCATCTATATTATT
Source organism: Methanobacteriaceae archaeon (assembly GCA_030656015.1). Classification (NCBI taxonomy): domain Archaea; kingdom Methanobacteriati; phylum Methanobacteriota; class Methanobacteria; order Methanobacteriales; family Methanobacteriaceae; species Methanobacteriaceae archaeon. Next base: position 167,162 of record JAUSNX010000010.1, on the reverse strand, counting down.
CACATTTGAGCTATCATTAAAACAAGCTTCCAACTCAGACTCTGCACTTTCCATCACCTTATCTTTCTTTTCATTAGGGCAAGGTAGTTTTTCCCGCATGGTTGGGTACTCTGGTACGGATGCTAGTAACTCAGAAAGGGGTCCTTGATCAGAAACCATTTCCACTACCTTCAAAGCAGACAATATTCCATCAGGACACATGCAGAATTCTGGATGTAGCCAGGTTCCAGAAGGTTCCCCACCAAAGGAAGCCTTTTCTTTAACAATTTCATGGGCCACATGAACATCTCCTACTTTGGTTCTTACAACACTTCCACCAATGCTTTCTAAAGATTCATCTATACACATGGAAGCATCTACGGTGGTAATTACGGTTCCTCCAGCCCTATGGGATATTAAAGCCAGCAACTTATCAAAATCTGCCATTTCACCAGTGTCGTCCACGGCCACCATTCGATCAGCATCACCATCATGAGCTATACCTAAATCTGATCCAGTAAACTGCACGGTTTTCATAAGATCTTTTAGATTGGCACGATTTGGTTCTGGTTTCCGCCCAGGGAAAAATCCATCTGGTTGAGAATTTAAACTTAAAACTTCACAGCCAGATTTTCTTAAAATAAGAGGGGATAAATAGGAAGCTGCGCCGGATCCACAGTCTACCACTACTTTTAGACCAGGTTTAATGTCCACCAGTCCCAGAAGTTCCTGAACATAATCTGAAATTAAATCCTTAACTTCTTCTTTTTTGCCCAGTTCATCCCAATTTTTTTCTAAATAATCTTTTTCATGAATTATTCGTTCTATTTCAAGTTCTTGTTCGGTGGAATAGGCCATTCCATCAGTATTCCATAATTTGATTCCATTATCTGGTGAAGGGTTATGTGATGCAGTTATCATAACTCCGGCAGATGCATTAAGACGAGAAGCAGCAAAACCTACTACTGGTGTGGGAACCATGCCTAAATATTGAACATTACAACCCCCTTCCATCAAACCAGCACATAATGCATTTTCCAGCATTTTATTGGATGTTCTAGGATCATAACCAACAACTACATTGCCTTTTCCATTCAAATAGCTGGCAACTGCTTTCCCAACATCAAGAGCAAGTTGGGTGTTTATTTTTTCTCCTATTTTACCTCGAATTCCTGAGGTTCCAAAAAGTCGAGGGATGGGATTTATATCCTTGTTTTCTTTTACGCTTCCTTCTTTTTTTATTCCTTCTTTTTTGGTATTTGCTTTGTTGTTTTTAAATACCATTTTAAGCACCGAACTTTTCAGATTTGTTCATAAGGTCCATTAATATATTCATTATATCTGAACCTCTTATTCTGCACAGACCACCCTTAGTAGCTGATCGTTCATCGAAAATTTCCACATCATCTACTCTTATTTCTGGCCCATTAATTACTAATGGAACCGGGTCTCCAGTGTGGTCCATTATTGAAATAGGAGTAGAATGGTCGGCAGTAAGTATGAAATAAGTGTCTGGAATTTTCATTACTTCTCCAATCACAGCATCAACTTTTTCCAAGAAATTCACTTTTTCTTGGAGGTTTCCATCGTGTCCCGCCTCATCAGCACCATCTATGTTGATTAAAAGGAAGTTATACTTTGAAACATTTTCAATAATGCTTTGACTTATACTGTCTAGGTCAGTATCCACCCCACCAGTGGCCCCTTCTACTTCAATGATGTCCATTCCTGCTAGCTTCCCAATGCCCATTATAAGGCCAGTTTCAGCTATACATGCCGACTTGAGACCATATTTTTCATTGAAGGGCTGTACATCTGGCACGGCTCCGGCCCCTCGGGGAAGTACTATATTCCCTGGTGGTTCTTCTGATTCAATTCGCTCTAAATTGAGAGCATGATCCTTTAAAATATTATAAGATTCACTTACGAATTTATTAAGTACTCTGGCTGTTTTTTCAGCTTCAGGAGATCCATCAAGACCTACAATTTCTTTAGGAGCTTTTCCTTCTTTTTTAGGATCCGCATCACTAACTTGATCAGATAATCCACTACCCCTAAGCACTAAAACTGACCGGTGGCCGGTGGACTCTTTGAAAATAATCTCAACATCTTCAAATCCTTCTAATTGAATGGAATTTAAACTTGAAGCCAATAGTTCTGTTTTTTCCCTTATTCTCCCTGCTCGACGGTCGATTATAAGTCCTTCTTCATTAGAAGTAGAAAAATTGCACCTAAAGGCAATATCTCCGGGCAGGACTTCTATTCCCACACCTGCAGCTTCAAATGGCCCTCTACCGGTGTAAACCTGATAAGGATCGTATCCCAGTATTGAAATGTGGGAAGTATCACTTCCGGCCCTTATACCTGGTTTTATAGGATCCATTATTCCGTTGATACCTATTTTTGCCATTTCGTCCATGTTGGGGGTTTTAGCCGCTTCAAGCGGAGTTTTATTATCCAGTTCTTTTAAGGGACGATCTGCCATCCCGTCGATTATCATTATTATCCCTTTCATGTTATCAACTCTAAGTAAGTGCTTAAACCAGCATAATTCCCAGAAATGCCCCGGTGAGGGTGGCCAGGAGATTAACGTGCTCATTAGTAATATAATTTCTTCTCTCGAAAATTGCTCCTAGGAAACTGTCCATAAAACAGCCTACAGTACCTGCTATTATGGATATTTTTAAGCAAACAAATGGGTCAGGGAGAATTCCCAGTAAATATGCAAATATTCCAATTAGTCCTGCCCCTAAAATACCTGCGACAGTTCCTAAAACCGATACTCCTCCATCTGTACCGGGAGCTACCTTTTTAAGTGTGGTAACCAGGCGAGGTGTCTGGGTAACTCCAACTTCGCTGGCCATCGTATCGGCTGTAGCAGTAGCTATTGAACCAATAAATCCGCCTACAAAACCGTCATAATATCCAAATGCGGCCATTACAAAAGGCACGATTCCATTAGAAATAACGTTTTTTGCAGATCGGGTACCTTCATACACACCAAGTTCTTTTTTATATTGGTGTTTGTATTTGGTTGATACCAGGCCTAAAATAAGAAAAATAAGAATTAAAAGTAGCCAGTTAAAACCAGCAGCTAATATGATTATAAGACCCATGATAACCATGAAAAGAGATCCCCAAAAGTCAAGAGCCCCTCTAAAGTAAGTAACAAGGCCCATGATTGAGCAAAGGATCACATATCCCCAGTATATCATAACCGGTCCCATTTCATATTTTTATAAGTTTTATTTATTATTAATTTAAAAAAATAGATTTAATTTGAGTTAAATCTATTGTGGCTCTTCTAAGACCTTGGTCTTAATAGTTTCTACTCTCTTTAGAGGGTAGATTTTTTTAGCCTTATGGTAAATTTCAGAAGCTATTTTACCAGTAACTAATCCTTCGATTACTTGCTCAAAGCTCTTGTCAGCGGCAATCTTGATTAAGAGTTGCTGAATAGTTTCCCTCATGAATTTTTGTTGGGAAGACTTGGCTCTTCTAGTGGTTATTGCGAGCATGTGCACTTTCATGGTGAATCCGTCGTTAGTTTTAACAATAACTGGGGCGTCGATTCGGCTGGTTCCTCTTCGGATCATACTTCTAACATAATCAGTAGTTACTTGATGTCCGATGAATCTGGTTCCTGCAGTATCTCCGGCTACTTCACTAATTTGGAATTTTAATTTCACGTATTGTTTAGAGAAGTCGCCAGTTAATTCTCTCATAGTAGTGTCTATTCTTCTTTTAAGGAGAAACTCAGGGTCCTTTGCAGGTGTAATCCCGATTTCGCTTCCTCCGAATGCTTTAGGACTAGTAATTTTGTACCATTGTTTCTCTTTCCATGTATCACGTACTCTTCTTCGTCGCGCTTTAGCCATATTATCACCTTAAATTGTAAAATCTGGGTAAAAAGAATTTTGAAATAATCAAATTTCTAGTTATCAAATTCAAATAAATATTAAATCAACTACATAATTACAAAACTGAAAAAAATCTATCATGCCTTTATTATAAAGTCACATTCATGATTTATAAATGTATTGAGTTTATTTCCAGTAAATTTTTAAAAAAGTTTGCACCGCCAATAAATTGAAGTATTCCTATTTTTGAGTATCCTTATATTTAACCTTGTGCTATATGAAAAAATTTTAATATTAATTTATAATCTTATTAAAGAACTACAAAAATTAAATTTATAAATTTATAAATTTATAGATTTTAATAAAATTTCAATAATTTTAATAAAATATTTTAATATAATAAAGATTTAAATTATCAAATTGGTTTTTTCATGAACTTATAATGTTTTATGTAATGATCAAGAACTTCTTCTACAGTTCCTTCGTCTTCTACCAGTTTAATTCCTTTTTGCTCCAGGCCAAATTTACCATTCATTCCGGCCTGTACACATATAACCACTTCACAATCTTCAATAATGTCTAATGGCCTTTTCCACTGATGTTTTTCACCTTCAGTCATGGAAACATTTCTTCTTTCAACAAAAATGGCCTTTTCTTTGTTAAATTCATATATGGAAAAATGATCTGCTTTTCCAAAGTGAAGGTCTGCATTAATTCCGTCTGAAGATGCTACAGCTATTTTCATGGTTAATCATCATTAAATTTTATTGATGTTTTTTAATAAAATAAATTAAGATAAAAAATTAAATAATTATAAATTAATTAGTTAGATGGCTGGATTCAATTATTCGTTGATTTTGTTAATTAATTTGGCCACATTTTCTCCAAATAAGCGTATGGTTTCCATTCCTTCGGTATCTTCTTCCACTTCACCAGGGGCCCATCCAAAGACCATGTTCCAATAGTTGGATCCGGGTACAATCATCTCGTTTATGAAATAAAACATTAATAATTCTTGTATGGCGGCAGTATGCCCGCCCCTACGTGCTACGGCAATAGGGCCTCCCACTTTCCAGCTTAAAAAGTTGTCTGTTGATTTGGAAACCATTCCTATTCTTTGTAAAGCGGCCATGAGTGATCCCCGGGCAGTACCAAAGTAAACTGGGCTTCCTACAATGAAACCTTCAGATTCTCTTATTTTATCTATGATGTCGTTTAATCCATCATCCAGTTTGCACTTTTTGATTTTTTTGCACTTACCGCAAGCATGACAAGAATCAATAGTCATCTTTCTAAGGGATATTATTTCGGTTTCCAGGCCGTTTTTCTCTATTTCTTCGGCACATTTTTCCATTACTTGCATAGTATTGCTTTTTTTTCGTGGGCTGGCACATATTAATAGGACTTTTTTCATTATAGAATCTCCTAAATGTTCTTTTATTAATTTATTTAATTCATAACCTCTATTTCTAATGAAATTAAGATTCCATTCAATGTAATACTTTTAGAATGTTATTAAACAAATATTTATCTCAGAATTTGCATGTAAAAATAAAATTTTATTTAATAATTAATTTAATCAGTACCTTTATAAGGAACTCAAAACAATATTAAGTATAACGAAATTTATTGAATATTGATAAAATTGAAATATGTATGGTATGCTATTTTTATTTTAAATTCATTTATTTTCAAATTATAAAATAATAAAAATTATATTTGGAGTTGATTTTTTCCCATCTGAAATAACAGGATATATTCCTATAATCTCCACCATGCTTGGGGTGACTATGGGCCTTGTATCTAGTGAGATAAGTAATTTACGTAGACATAAACGATCAAAAAGAAGCAAAATTAATTCAACCAGAACTCTAATTTCCCTGGAAAATGAGAGAAATATTGACTTACTTAAAGATTTCTGGTATAAATTAAACAATTCAGAAGAATACGAAACTGAAAATGACGAATTAAAGATTGATCTGGCACATAAATTGATTAAAATGCCTAAACCCTCATGGAATAATGATATGTGGGGTAAACAAGCTTCTTTTTTACCAATAACATTTGTTGATAAAGAAATAATAGCAGTTTCATCTTTTAATCATTGTTTAGATGCCCTTAAATCTATTTACACTAAATTAATAGATTTAGATACCAAGGATAGGGAATATAACAGTACTTATGCTTCTAGCGGTGCTAAATTATCCACATTACCTCGTTCCAACAGATTTAAAGAGGAAGCTCCCTCTTTATGGGACGAATTTGAAAAGATTACTTTAAATCTGATTGAAAATGGTAATCCCTTAAATAAAAGAAAAAAATAGGGGCCATTTTCATATTTATTTTTTATTACATATTTTTTATTACATTATAATAATGGAAATTTTTTCCGATCTATTTTTTTTATTTTTATTTACATTTTTAAGCTATTTGGTGTATTATTTATTTTTTTAGATATTCTGAAATGTTTTAACTGTTAAAAACTACTTCTTCTTGATTTTTGATGTTAATCACTATTTACATATAGTAAACTTTATATTACATAATGTAAAGTATAATTTACATAATGAATTTATAAAGGTGAATTTATCATGAATCTTAAAAAACAAGGAATGATTTTAAAAATAGTTTCAGCTTTTGTAACTGGTTTGTGGGTGGCTGGATTGATTATTGGAAGTATTTATTTAGTTTTACTGGCTATTCTCGTAGTTATTATAGAAATTCCGATTATCTACATTAAAAGAGACAATCTAAAAGACATGTTTCAAGGTGATGGTAATGTGGTAGAAGATGAAAGAACTCAGCTAATCAATGAAAAAGCATCCACTATGACCCTGGGCATTTTCATAGCAGTTATAATTTATGTAGGTATAATTATTTTGGCCCTTAGAAATAGCTTTCCTGAATGGACTCTGACGGGTTATACTTTAATAGGATCTGCAGTTGTATGTCTGGTCATTTATGGGATTTCTCGTATTCACTACAGTCGAAAATATTAAACTAATTTTTATAAAACCAATGGATAGATGAGTTGATAAAATGAATACCGACCGGAAATTATTTTTAATTTTATGGATGGGCAGTATTTTTGGATTAATAGCCATCATGCCTTATGTTTTTACGCTTCAGGGCAGCTTACTTGGAAATTCACCGATTCCGCCTTACTTGCTAATTGCAGGACAAATTATTCAAAATGCTGTTATTTTTGCAATTACCATTTTTATAGGACTTAAACTTGCAAAGAAAGTTGGATTAGGACTTCCAATATTAGAATGCTGGTTAGAAGGTAGAAAAACAAAAAGTGATCTAAAATCTATTCTGGGAATATCTATTGGCCTGGGATTACTGTTAGGTGTCTTGATTGTTGGTTTGGATTTATTATTTTCCCTTATGGGAGTGACCATTAGTGTAGCTCAAGCCAGTTCTATAACTCCTCCTGCATGGCAAGGTTTCTTAGCATCTTTTTATGGTGGAATAAACGAGGAAATCATGCTAAGACTATTCTTAATGACGTTATTAGTGTGGATATTCTACAAGATCAAAAAAACAAAAGAAGGAACCCCAAACAAACTCAGTATATGGTTGGGAATTATCCTGGCAGCAATCATATTTGGCGCCGGCCATTTACCTGCTTTAATGAGCATAACCACCATAACTCCCTTACTAATTACCCGCACCATCGCTTTAAATGCCTTAGGTGGAATTATATTTGGATGGCTTTACTGGAAAAAAGGCCTGGAGTCCGCCATGATATCTCATTTTTCTGCTGATATTGTGCTTCATGTGATAGTTCCATTACTGTTATTTATTTAAATTCAAAGAAAAAGGATTAAATGAAATTATTTGTCATATCGGAAGCCTATAAAAAAATAAAATAGTTTCCCGGCCACTAAATAAGTGGGGATCAATGTAAAAGTTAGGTTGATGTGGAATTTGAATATTTATCAGGTGTTTAACCATGGAAAATAAATTAAAAGTATTCCGGGCAATGAAAGATTTAACTCAGGAGGATTTGGCCATGGAGTTGGGAGTAACTCGGCAGACTATCATTGCTATAGAAAAAAATAAGTATGATCCTTCTCTAAATCTGGCATTTAAAATGGCTGAATTTTTTAAGGTAACAATTGAGGATATTTTTATTTATAATGAATAATTTAAATGTTATATGATTGATTTAAGGATAATGGGTGATTTAATGGTTAAATGGGATGCTGAAGATTATCGGAAAAGTTCATCCAATCAAGAAAAATGGGCCAAAGAACTAATGAATCTTTTAGAGCTTGAAGGCCATGAAAATGTTCTGGATATTGGTTGTGGTGATGGTAGAATAACTGCGGAAATAGCGGCTAAAATTCCTGAAGGCAGAATATTAGGTATTGATAATTCTATTGAAATGATTAAACTGGCTCAGAGAACTTTTCATTTTGAAGAATATCATAATTTAAAATTTCAGCATATTGATGCTAGGGATATGGATTTTAATAATGAATTTGATCGAATATTTTCTAATGCAGCACTGCACTGGGTAAAAGACCACCAACCTATTTTAAGGGGCATGAAAAAGGCCCTCAAAATTAAAGGAAGAATTGTCTTGCAGATGGGTGGTAAAGGGAATGCTGGGGAAATAATTGACATATTTGATGACTTGAGGTTGCTTGAAAAATGGAAAACCTACTTTAAAGATTTTGAATTTCCTTATGGATTTTTTGATGCAGTAGAATATGAGGAAATGTTAGAAGCTGCCGGATTGAAACCAATTAAAGTAGAATTAATTCCAAAAATCATGATTCATTCAAATATAGAAGAATTAGAAGGATGGATCAGAACTACATGGCTTCCTTACACTCAAAGAATTCCTAAAGAACTTCAAGAGTTGTTTATACATGAAATTGCATTGTCATATATTCAAAAACGCCCCTCAAAATTTCAGAGTATAGAAATTAAAATGGTTCGGTTAGAAGTAGAAGCAGAGCGAATAGATTAATCTAATAAATTAGCAAATTAGATTTATTAATCGAGGGAATTAAATTGCAACTTTTTAAGACATCTAATGATCGAAATAATTTTTTAAAACTATTATTAAAAATAGTTCTGGCCTTAATTTTGATACAACTATTACGGGCCGGAATAATGTTTTCTTTGTGGTGGCTGGTGGCCCCCGGAGATAATACAACTATTTTCCAGATGATTAATGGTTTGAGTATTATAATAACTGCTTTAATTCTATTATTATATTTTAAACCATCCTTAAAAGAATTAAATCTCAATTGGGATGATATAAAAACCAGAACTAGGATAATATATGCTTTTGGAATCGGATTGCTGATTTTCCTAGTTTTTACTCCCTACACCTTTAGCTGGGAGGCTGATGTTCTGGTAATGGGGATAATTTTTGGCCTGATTACTCCTGCATTTGAAGAATTCATGTTTCGGGGTTATATCTGGAATAAAATCGAAAATTCCGGTGAAATGATTAATTCTGGAGTTTTAACCTGGATAACAGTCACTTTACTTTTCAGCATCTGGCATTTAGGATATCTGGATGTATTTTTACTTCATCCTATGGCAGCCCATACGAACCTGACCATGATTCTGGTTTCTAAGTTGGGAATTGGAATGGTTTTAGGTATGATTGTGGGATATTTACGGCTAAAAACCGGAAAAACGTATGCTTCTTATATTTTCCACGGTTTATGGAATGTTTTCGCCCCTTAAATCGTTTATTTAAATTTTTATTTTAAATTTTTTTATTTTACAAAGATTTAATTAATTTTTTAAGAGAATTACTTAATTAAAAAATAAATAAGAAGAAAAGTAAGTTTATTTTAAGAAAGAAAATTTTTTTCATTAAATGAATATGAAATAATGTCATAAAAAAACTTAAACTTCATCTATTTCATCTACTTCGGCGCCTTCAAGGGCTTTTTGACAAGAACAATCATTTTCAGAAGGCATAAACTCAATGGTATGGTTTATTAAATTTACCAACTTATGCTTTTGTTTTTCCATTATCTCAAAGACTTCGTCAATGGTTAATTTATCTGGAGAAATTGATGCAGCATAATTGGATACTAAACAGACACTGGCATAGCACATTTCCACTTCTCGAGCCAGTACTGCTTCAGGAATACCTGTCATCCCTACTAATGTGCCGCCCAATATCTGAAACATTTTAATTTCAGCAGCAGTCTCAAAACGAGGACCTTCCGTACAAACATAAACTCCGCCATCAACTAAGTCTCCTGCAGAAATCAAGGCCTTTCTAATTTTATCACAGTATGGGTTGGTAATATCTACATGCACAGTTCGCTTATCATAGAATGTACTTGACCTTAATTTAGTAAAATCAAGAAAATCATGTGGTATAACAAAATCACCGGGTTCAATAGATTTTTGAAGAGATCCCACGGCATTGGTGGCAATTATTTGTTTTACACCTATTTTTTTTAAGGCCCAAATATTAGCACGGTAATTTATCATGTGTGGTGGATAGTCATGGCCTTCTGCATGGCGGGGAATGAATGCAATGTCTCGATCATGTAGTTTAAAAAGTGAAATTTCCGGTGAGTCACCATAAGGAGTTTTTAAAACCTTTTTTTCTACATCGTGGGCTTGATCTGTAATTTCATAGACCCCAGTACCGCCAATTATTCCTATCATGAGTTGCACCTGCTATAATTTTTAAAATTTTATTAAGAAGTGTGAGTTGTTGATAAAATTAATTTTATCTATTTCTTTTAAAAAAGGAATTAAAAATAAATGGGACGTGGGCTTTTTTAACCCTTAGCCACACCTAAAGGCACCATTTTAGCTACTAATTTTGATATCCCTGCTTCATCTGCTGTTTTAACAACTTCATCCACATCTTTATAAGCTCCAGGTGCTTCTTCTGCTACTACTGGCATGGATGTGGCCTTAACCACAATTCCTATGCTGGCCAGATATTTTTGGACTTCTTCACCCTTAAATTCTCTTTTAGCACCGGCTCGACTCATTTTACGTCCTGCACCGTGTGCAGTTGAACCAAAAGTCTCTTCCATAGCTGTTTGAGTCCCATGTAAAAGATAAGAAGCTGTTCCCATAGTTCCAGGAATGATCACTGGCTGACCCGTTTTTTGGTAGACTGATGGCAGTTCTTTTCGTCCTGGACCAAAGGCCCGGGTTGCTCCTTTCCGGTGGACATAGACTTCAGTTTTCCTTCCTTTTATTTCATGTACTTCTTTTTTGGCTATGTTGTGAGCTACATCATAAATTATGTTCATTTCCATATCTTCGGCACTTTTGTGGAATATCTGCTCAAAAGATTCCCTTACCCAGTGTACAATCATTTGTCGGTTGGCCCAGGCATAGTTGGCTGCCGCAGACATGGCCTTAAAGTAGTCCTGAGCTTCATCAGAATCCACGGGGGCACAGGCCAGTTGCCGGTCCGGGATATTAATTTTATGTCGTTTATAAGCCCTATCCATGGTTCTAAGGTAGTCAGAACACACCTGGTGTCCGCATCCTCGGGAACCAGAGTGTATGAGCACTGCCACTTCGCCAGGTTTGACCCCAAAGGTTTTAGCTACATCGGGGTCAAAAATTTCTTCTATTTTTTGCACTTCTAAAAAGTGATTACCTGATCCCAGAGAACCTAATTGAGGTATTCCTCGCTTTTTGGCCTTTTCAGATACCTTTTCAGAGTCGGCCTCTTTCATTTTTCCGTTCTCTTCTAGATATTCCAGATCATGGTCCCAACCGTATCCATTTTCTACGGCCCATTCGGCACCATTATTCAGTACTTCGTCGATTTGACCTTCCTGAAGCCGTATTTGACCTTTACTTCCTACTCCAGAGGGGACATTTATGAATAAGGCATCAATGAGTTCTTTCATCTTGGGGCGCACTTCATCCTCGGTGAGGTTGGTACGTAGCATCCTTACTCCACAGTTAATATCAAACCCAACTCCTCCAGGACTTATAACGCCTGTACGGGCACTAAATGCCCCTACTCCTCCGATACTGAATCCGTAACCAAAGTGTATGTCAGGTAATCCTATGGAAAACTTTTGAATACCAGGTAAACAAGCCACATTGGCCACCTGATCCACGGCACCCGGTTCTAATTCTTTTATGGCTACATCATTAAGAAAAATTCTTCCGGGGACTCTCATACCCTTTTTATAGCTGGTGGGCACTTCCCAGACACAGTCTCTAACTCTGGTTAATACTTCTTCCATACTCATGATAAACCCTCTGCGCTGTTTTTTAAGCTTTTTAATTTATTTTCAAGTTATTTTGATATAATAATTCACTATAAACAGCTAAAATTAAAAATATTTTATTTATATACCTAATTTGATAATACTAAAACTCTGAAATTCAATTCTAAGTTAATAAACCATTTGTGCATTTGTGCATTTATATTGTATAGATGACTGCTACTTATTAAAATTAGAATATTGGGAGAATGAAAAAAATAAATGAATTTTGAGTTGTTAAAAATTAATTAAATAAATTAATACCGGAGATGATTCTATTTTTTACTTTTTCTCCGCTTCAGATTCCAGTTTGGGCCCTTTTATTTTATTGTAAGTGAATGATCGGTTTTTTGTAAATTAACTCTTAATACGTCTTTATTTATTAGCTTACTTTTCAATGACGATGGTTTTGGTTATCATATCTCCTAGTCTCTGGTTTTTTTCTGAGGAAGCCATTGCTATTAGGGCTATTAATCCTGGTATGAAGTAAGGCATTAAATCTACAATTAAAATTAATGTCCTTAAAAAACTTTGAAGCAGGTTTAACTTTTGGTTTTGATCACTTACGACTTTTATTTTAAGACCCATTTTACCACAAGTCTGGCCGGTTAGATTGAATAGTACGAAGTATATGAATGATGTGCAAGCAGATATAATAATCCATAACATAAAATAAAAATCAAAATTAGTGGTGTCCGAATTGGGAATTATAATGGCCATTAATATTAATAATCCCCCCATTAACACGGATAATATTGTCATGTCTATGATGAATGCCATTAATCGCTTTAAAAGAGATGCATATTCAATTAGTTGATTTCCACACATTATGCAGTAGCTGGCATCTTTTTTATTCTCTTGCTGACATACTGTGCAGTTTTTTGTTTGATAATTTCTTTGGTTAAAAGATTGGAGATGGGGTTCTGAAGATTTTTTGGCACTTATTTGTTTAGTTTCAGGATGTTTTTGAATTGTAATCTCTTCAAGGATATTTTCTGGAGAATCTGCCACTAAATTGCTATTATTTTCAATAATATCCTTTGATTTATTTAAGAAGTAATTATTATTTTTATTTGTTTCTAAAATATGATTATTATCAACAGTTTTTCCATTTTCTTTTATTTCTTCTCCTTTTATTAGATTATATGTTGATGAGGCTATAATTGCTGAAAACATTAACATTACAATTCGTTCCAGGGGATGATCACTTGGTGAATAACCCGGCCAAATATTATTAACAACCATGCCGATTAATACAATTATACCAATAAAAGTCAAAATACCAACAATTCCAGCTAAAAACTTTCTAATATTCATTTAATTCACACCAATTTTGTTATATATGTATCATCAATTTCAAAAAACTATTATCTTACAGCATCAAAAAATTAATTTATTCCTTTCTATAGCGGCTCACAGCTCTAAATTATTTAATTAATTATTTAATTAGTTCAATTATTATTTAAATAGTTTTTCTGTTTGTTATTTTACTTTTTCTTGTTTTTAAAGATTTTTTTGGTATAAGCTGTGCTTAAAACATTTAATAAATTTAATATTACAATAATGTTAATACATCATGAAGTATTATTATATAAATGTAATGTTCAAAAAAAAATTTAGTTATTTATTAATTAATAAAAAAACTGAAATAATATATTAAATTAGCAAAATAAAACATTATAAATCCAAAATAACCCTGACATTAAACTCGGGTTTCTCATTCACTTCCATGAGGTGAAAAGTAACGGCCTTTACTTCATCTCGCTGTTCATGGATTTCCCGATTGATTTCATCTCCCCAAACTTCTGCTTTTAATTTATAACCTTCTTCTAAGGGGGTTATACTTACTTTAAATTTGGAAAAAAGAATGAACTCCACATCATGTAAAAACAATAACTCTTCTAGCCAATCGTATAGGAGAGAAACTTTATCTTCAGATTCAATGGTGAATTCTTTTTTAACTACTGGAGAAACTTGCGTGGCATCCGTCATTATTTCAAACATGGCCAGGCCGGCATTCTCATAAGACTCTTCTAGGGTGGAACCATAGGCCCAGAATCCTGCATCCGCAGTTACATCAAAGAATTCAAACTTCAATGCTGCATCTTCAGATTTATTTTCTTTTAAATTATTATCTAAAATATTATGCTCTCCTTATTTAATTTTTAATTAAACAATAGTAAAATGGTTTAATTTGATAAATAGATTTATCTGATGAATAATTTATTATTTGATATACTATTTGAACCTTTTTTTATTTTTAATTTTGTGAAACTAAAAATATCGAAATATAAAAATGATTACTTTTCATACGCTCTCTATCTCTTTTCTTAAATACTCTTTAAGTCAATGATAGTAGTGTGGAAGTGATTTAAATGTTTAAAGTTGGTAAGTCCAATTCAATCCCAAATCTAAGAAAAAAAGAGCCTTTATTTGACTTAAGGGCCATTAATGTTCAATCATGCATGGTGATGCTCTTTATCACCGGGGTACTTATATTCAGCATACTTTTTGTGGCTGGTGCCCATAACTCTAATTATCCTGCCGGATTTTAATATAAATTATGGTCATTGTTAAATCATAAACGGTTAACCATAATTTTGCCTCCCCAAGCACTCAAAATGGCAGAAATAATTTAAAAACCCCACCTCTCATCAATCTGGTGATTAGGGTTGAACCATGCATTTATTGATTTCATCCTGGCTAAATCTTAATATTATTAGCCTGGAATTCCCTCTCATTCCTTTTCCAGTGAACTTGGTATCAATTAATCGGAGAAATTCCAGTTTATCCAGGTTTCGATTGAATGAGGAGTAGCTGGTTCCAGTATTCTGTTTAAATAATTCATAAAGGCTTCCGGCAGTTAAATTTTCATCTTTAAAATTAATTATTAATTCTAAAAGACTGTTTTCAAGATCTGAAAGAGAATTAAGTGTGTGAGCTAAACTTGCAGGCCCGGTTCGTTTTAAAGCTTCGTCTAAATGTTTGTTTTCGATTGTTCTAGAAGCTTCTGATTCTGCTAAATTTCCACAAACTCTTAAGAGGTCTATACCTACTCTAAGATCGCCACTCTCTGAAGTCCGCTCTACTATTTCATCTAATATTTCATCAGAAATTACTTCAGGATAAAAACCAAGACTAGTTCTTTCTTTAAGGATGCTATATATTTCTTCTCGCGCATAGGGCTGAAATATAACGTCCTGAGGAATGAAAATAGAATTAACATTTTTATCCAGGGCAAATCTAAATTCTATGTCTGATAAAATGGCAAAAACTCCAGTTCTAGCACCAGGAAATACCTCATGGGCCCGAAGTATGTCGTAAAAGATTTTGTTAGCATTTTTGCTGTGGAACAGATAATTAACATCATCTAAGGCCACAACCAGAGCTTTTTCTTCAGATACAAGATGTTGCATAATTTTTTGATAAATTCTAGAAAAAGGAACTCCAGTCTCTGGGGGGAAATGTCCAAACACTCTCTGATAAATTTGAGAGAAAATCCCAAAACGAGTAGTATGGAGTTGGCAGTTAATATAACAACAAACAACTTTCTCTGAATTGCGTTCTACCAGGTCAAATATTTTTTTAATGGCCGTGGTTTTTCCAGTGGCACATGAACCTAAAACAACTGCATTAATGGGCCTTCCCTTTTTTAAAGCTGGCCTGATGCATATTGCAAGGGCTTCCATCTGTGAATCCCGGTATTTGTAGCTTTCTGGCAAATAATCCGGGTCAAAAGCATTAATATTTTTGAAGATGGTCTCATCGTGTAATAAAATATCTTCAATTCCCATAAAGATAGTTGGTTTCATTAATTAATAAAGTATGTGTATGTTAGGATTCGCGAGATGTTCTAAAAATATAATTTTATAAATTAAAAAAATTAAAAAAATAAAATTAAAATAAATTCTTAAATACAAAATTAAAAATCTGCTTTTTTAACTAAATTATAAATAGAAACATCTTCATTCGCTCCTATCCATTCCACCAGCCTTTCAGCATATTTTAACTTCAATTTCTTAATATCATCGGCCGGCCCAGTAACATCTTTCATATTTGGCCTGGAATATTTGGTAACCACTTCTCCAAAGTCCATACCTGCCATAATAATATTTTTAGCCCCTAATTTCACGGCTAGAAACACGGCCCGATCACCATCAGTAAAACCACCGAAATTATGAACATATTCTAAAGGGTAACTTTGGGTGGTGCCCAGAACATTTTTCAAATCGTTTAAGTTTGTTTTTAAAGCATCTAGATTATTTCCATGGCCATGAACAACTAAAAATGCACCTTGTGCATTGGCCTTTAGAATATCTTCTAATTTACCATCTAAATCGGTTACAATTATATGTGGGACTATATTATCTTCTATTAATGCAGTGGTGGCCCCATCAGCGGATATTAAAATAAATTGATCTGGATTTGCAGATATTTTTGGTTTAAGTTGATTTATATGCTTTTTAAGGGACGGACCTGCCCCAAAAACAATAATATTTTCTTTGGTAGGCAAATCACTAAAATAAATAGCTTTTTTATTTCTATTATCATTGATAAACTGATTTTTTAAATAATCATTCAGATACTCCGCAGATTCTTCATCAGACTTTCTATCAAATCCAAAATTCTGGAGTATTTCTTTATACCATGCCATCCAGGTTTCAATTTCCATTAGATTATATTTAGAAAGAACATAAAAATAAATATTTGTAATTTTTTTTATTTTGATAATTAATTTGTTAAATTTGAAGTTCAATTAGGAATAATTTTTTTGCTGCATAATGATTTATTAAATGAAGTTCAATTAAATTAAAATTAATAAAATATGAATAGTATTCATGGATTTAATTCATTATTTTGTTAATTAAAATATACACAAATTTGTACATTTTAACATGATTTTGGTAAAAATATTAGTAAAATATTAGTTAATATTACCTTACCTAAATTTGATGTTAAATAAGGTTTTTAAGTTAGAATAATTTAGATATAAACTAGGGACATATGAAGTCCTGGTGTGGATTATAATTCAAGCTCTTTTATAAGCTGCAAATATTTGGAGGTTTTTTAAAAATGGATGAAACATTGCTAATGATTCCCGGGCCGACACGGGTGGCTCCCCGAGTCCTGAAAGCCATGTCCGAGAACATTGTGAATCACCGAAGCGCTTTATTCGGTAAAATTCTGAGCGAAACTACAGAAATGATGTCTGATGTCTTCCGGACAAATAATAAGTCTTACCTTATCACGGGGTCTGGTACTGCTGCTATGGAAGCGGCCATGGCCAATATCATTAACCCTGGAGATAAAATACTGAGTGTAGTCGGCGGAAAGTTCGGCCAAAGATTTGGCCAGATTGTTGATGCATTTGGTGGAGAATCCCAGACTATTGATGTAGAATGGGGAAAAGGTGTAAACCCTGACGAGATCGGATATGCCTTAGAAGAGAATGAAGACATAAAGGCTGTCACTGTAGTGCACAATGAAACCTCCACGGGTGTTTCAAACCCTATTAAAGAAATTGGAAAAATAATGAGCGACTATGATGCTCTTTATGTGGTAGATACTGTTTCGTCACTGGCTGGAGATGAAGTAGATGTGGATGGATATGGAATTGACATCTGTGTCACGGGATCCCAGAAGTGTATGGCAGCACCTCCAGGTATGGCAGCTATTACTTTGAGTAATGACGCATGGAATGTTGTGGATAAGGTTGAAGCAAAAAGCTACTACCTCAACATGAAAAAATACCGCAAGAGCGGTGCTGCTCAACCACCAGAAACTCCTTACACACCATCTGTCTCTTTAATGTATGCTATGCATGAAGCACTGGACATAATTATGGAAGAAGGCCTGGTCAACAGAGTTAAAAGGCATCAAATAGCTGCAAAAGCTACTAGAAATGCTATAAATGCCTTAAACTTGGAATTATTCCCGGATGAATCTGTGTCTTCTACTACGGTTACGGCTGTAAACATGCCCGAAGGAGTAAGTGACGGTGAACTTCGAGGAACCATGAGAAACAAATACCGGGTAGAACTGGCCGGTGGCCAAGACCACCTCAAGGGAAATATTTTCAGAATAGGCCACATGGGTAATATTACTCACAGAGAACTCATCACTACCTTTTCTGCTCTGGAAATGACTCTTAGGGAGTTAGGTTTCGAAGTGAATATGGGTGAAGGTGTAGCTGCTGTGGCAGATACCTACTTGCCAGATAATATATAATAAATATTTAATCGTTATTTTTATTTTTACGATTATAATTTCTATTTTATCTTTTTTTATTCTATTTTAGAAAAATAATATTACATGTCTTAATATTTTGACTATTTAATAAGCATTATTATTGATTAAATATTAATTTTTTAACTTAAATGGAATTAAATTTCTTTAACAATCGCGGCAGCCGTGTTTATAAGCACAAATCCATCTTTACTTGCCTGGTTTATCAAATAATTAGGCCTGAGATAAAAAGACCTGAAGGCCTTTTTTGAAGTTTTTTAAGTTCTTCCAAGGAACAGTCCAGGGTTTCCAGAACAGGATCTTTAGTAGCAATTCCGTTCAATTGTCATAAGTCAGAATTATATTAATAAATATCTTTGGTCATTTCGATAATTTCTATTCATTGAGTGATATTTTATTTTGATTTATATTTGGAATATTTTTACAGATTAACAAAATCTTAACCATAATAAAATTCAACCAATAAATCATTCCTTTATGAAATCGGGAAGTGGTATATTCTCTTCTTTCACTGAAATGTCAATCAAGAATGGTTTTTTCATTTCAATTCCTTTTTTAACAAATTTAAATACATCTCCAGGGGATTCAACTCGTACGGCTTCAATTCCATAGGATTGGGCCAACTTAACAAAGTTTGGGTTTTCCAGTTCTACTTCATAGCTGCCACTGTGGTGCATTTCCTGCCATTGGCGGATAATGCCCAGTGAACTATTGTTGATTATACATATAACCATCGGTAAATTGTTTTGATGAACTGTAGCCAATTCCTGGATGGTCATTTGAAATCCACCATCTCCTATAATGGCCACTATGCTTTCACTGGGCCTAGCAAAACATGTTCCGATGGCAGCAGGCAGACCATATCCCATGGGCCCAAATGCTCCTGAAAATAGCAGTGAAAATGGCCTTAAGACTTTTTTATAGAGGGTTACCCAGGTGGTGTGGGTTCCAGCATCATTAACAATGGTTGAATCATTTGAACCGTCTAAAATCTCTTTTATGGCCTGCTGGGGTTTTAAAGGAACCTCGGAATAAAAAAATTCTGTATCATATGGTGCGGGATGGTCTTTTGAGTATACCTGCAATTCTTCTAACCATGATTTGATATGGGGGTCATCTTCAGGACTTGATGATTCTGAAATTTTCATAATTTCATTTAAAAATTCTTTAACATCCATTTGAAGGTTAATATCTCCTTTTAATGTTTCAGAATCCATATTGACTTGAACAATCTGGGGATTATTTTCTCCAGAACCTATTCCAGTAAGTGTTCGCTCTGAAAAACGACAACCTAAACCTAAAACCAGATCGCAGTTGGCACCAGCATAATTACCTACCGGAGTGCCTCTGTTTCCAATAAGGCCCACACAATAATCATCATCTTCTCTTAATATTCCCCGGCCATGATAAGTGGTGGCCAGAGGGGTGTGGGTTTTATTAACAAATTCTTTAATCTCATTTAAAGCACCCGACCAAACTAAACCCGCCCCAGCAACTATTAATGGTTTTTTAGCAGATTTAATTGATTCAACTACTTTTTTTAGTTGTGATAAATCTGATTGCGAATTTCCGAGACTTCCAGATTCAAAATCAATGTCCAATTTAAAAATAATATTTTCACCAATAAATTCATCCAGAACATCTTTAGGTAAATTAAGATGGACTGGCCCGGTTGGCCCTTTTTTCAGCATTTCAATGGATTTTTTCAAATTTGAAATGGCTTCTTGGACATTAGATGAATAGAAAGTTTTTCTACTAATTGGCTTAAATACTGAACTGAGGTCAATGTCTTGAAATGTATTCTGGCCTCTTTGCTTTGTGGGAACATCTCCAGTAATTACTAATATTGGAATCGAGTCTCGGTAAGCAGTAGCAACTCCCATAACTAAGTTTAAAGCACCAGGACCTGCAGTAGCCACACATACTCCAAATTTTCCAGATGCACGAGCATAGCCGTCTGCGGCATGGGCGGCTGATTGTTCATGACGAACCAAAACGTGATTTATTGGTGATGATCTTAGGGCATCATATAAAGATAGTATTTGTTCTCCAGGATGTCCAAAAATCCATTCAACATCTTCTTGTTCTAGAATATTTATAATTGCCTTTGCACAACTAATTTTTTCTGGTTTCATCATTGATGATTTATTCATTGTTTTAATATTTTGTAAAAGAAATATTTAATTATATTTAGTATTATCTAATTTAAATTTAATTTATTTGAATAATTCTTTAAAATTTCATTATATTACTCTCATTTACTAAAAATTCCAGTAAACTATTCAAAGATGAAATTACATATTATACTTTACTTAATACTCCAGTTTAATTGCATGCAAGACGAAAATAATTAATTATCAAGTCAAATTTGTGGGGGAAGGGGATAAAATGTCTAAAAATTTAGATACTCTACTTAAAGAAGAACGTAAATTTGAAGCAGACCCAGATATGATAGCTCAAAGTAATATTAAACAGTGGATGGATTCGCATAACATAAAAAATTACGAAGAGCTCATTGAAAAGTCAAATGAAGATTTAGAATGGTTTTGGAATGAAATGGCCCAAGATTTAGAATGGTTTGAGCCATATAATCAAGTATTAGATTGGAAACCTCCTCATGCCCAGTGGTTTGTAGATGGGAAGTTCAATATTGTGCATAATGCTCTGGATAGGCATATTAAAACCTCTAGAAAGAACAAAGTTGCATATATCTGGGAAAGCGAGGCGGGTGAGGTAAAAAAACTCACTTACTTTGAATTATACCGCGAAGTGAACCGTCTGGCCAATGCCTTAAAAAACATGGGTGTTAAAAAGGGAGATCGGGTGGGCATATATTTGCCCATGATATTAGAGCTTCCCATTGCCATGCTGGCCTGTGCTAAAATAGGAGCCATTCACAGCGTTGTATTTTCTGGATTTTGGGCTAAAGCTTTTCAGGAAAGGGCCAATGATGCTAAGGCCAAGGTAGCTATTACTGCAGATGGATTTCACAGACGTGGAAAAGATATTAAACTTAAAGATACGGTGGATATGGTTATGGATGATATCCCTAGTATTGAAAAAGTAATTGTTGTGCAAAATACGGGCAGCGATGTGGGAATGAAAGAAGGAAGGGATGTATTCTGGGATGAAATTCTAAAAAAAGAAAGTTCTAAATGTGAAACTGAGCAATTGGATAGTGAAGATCCTTTATTTATTTTATATACTTCTGGAACAACTGGAAAACCAAAAGGAGTTCTTCACACCCATGCAGGATATGCTGTAGGTACATACACTACTTTAAAATTTGTTTTTGATATTAAAGATAGTGATATCTGGTGGTGTGCGGCAGATGTAGGCTGGATTACTGGCCACAGTTATATAGTATATGCTCCTCTTTTAATGGGTGCCACCTCGCTCATGTTTGAAGGCACCCCCGATTATCCAGACCCTGGAAGGTTTTGGAAAATGATAGAAGATTATGGGGTAAGTATTTTTTACACAGCACCAACCACAGTTAGATTTTTCATGAAATATGGTGAAAAATGGCCACAAAAATATGATTTAACCACTTTAAGACTTTTAGGATCTGTAGGAGAGCCTATAAATCCTGAAGCATGGATGTGGTATCATAAAAATGTTGGTAACCGTAAATGTCCTATAATGGACACCTGGTGGCAGACAGAAACTGGAATGCATATTATAACTCCCCTCCCTATAACTGAATTAAAACCAGGCTCCACATTTAAGCCATTTCCTACAATTCAGGCAGATATAGTGGATGATAATGGGAATTCACTTACTGAAAGTGGAGGGCATCTGGTTTTGAAAACTCCATGGCCGGCCATGTTCCGCACATTATATGGGGATCCAGACCGATATGTGGAGGCATACTGGAGCAAGTTTCCAGGAATCTATCTAAGTGGGGATGTAGCTCGAAAAGATAAAAATGGATATTTCTGGATTCAAGGAAGAGAAGATGATGTTCTAAATGTAGCGGGCCACAGGATAAGTACGGCTGAGGTGGAATCGGCCCTGGTAAGTCACTCTGCAGTAGCTGAATCAGCAGTAGTGGGGAAACCCGATATTCTTAAAGGAGAAGAAATAGCAGCATTTGTAATTTTAAAACAAGAATTTGAAGCATCTCCTCAACTCAAAAATCAGCTTAGAGAACATGTTAGGGAAGCAATAGGACCTATAGCCAGTCCAGGAGTTATTGGTTTTGTAGATGACCTTCCTAAAACTAGATCTGGAAAAATTATGCGCCGAGTTATTAAGGCCAAGGTTAAAGAAGAAGATGTGGGAGATATTAGTACTTTAGCTAATCCAGAATCAGTTGATGCTTTGGATAGGGCTTTGTAATAAAATAATGTGGATAATCTATAGATATGATGATTACCCATATTTCTCATTTTTTATTATTTTCAATGCAATTTAGGATATTCTTGCTTTTTAATTAATAACATTTAAGTTATATTTGATAAATTACTCATTTATTACTCATTCTTCCTGATAACTACCATTATATTCTCCAGAGCCTTTCACATCAAAAACAACGCCCTGGGCGATTCTTTCGCCCTGTTTAAGAGTGTATTCAAATTCTCCATAATTATAAAGCATGAACTGTAATGTTCCATAGAATCCTGGATCGCCCACAGCAGTGTGAACAGAAACAAAAGACCTTAAAAGAGTTGATCTGGGAAGATATAGCATAGAAAACCCTTTTGGTATTTTTATTTTTCGATCAATTGTTGCTAAATAAGCAGTTTTTGGCTGAAGTTTGTAAATAGGAGGCTCTAATTTTTCTATAGTAGGGAGGTTTTTTTCATTATCAATAAGTGAACCAGGCCCAGTTTGGATAAAAATTTCATCTAATCTCAAATCAATTCCAGATGGTTCTGCTAGTTCCTTAAAATCAGGAAATAATTTTAATAATTCAGTCTCTCCAAGCATTTTCTATCTCCTTTTTAGTTATTAAATTAAATTCTAATCATTATATTGTTTTTTTGATTAAATATCAGAAACAATATGTTTTAATTAAATTAAAATTTATGTATAAATTTGTAAAAGATTAAATCTTTTACTCATTTAATAAAAAGTAGCACGGACGATATCATGAATGAAAATTGATTTAGCTGTATAATTAACGTTTAATTTCTCCATAACAGTATATTAGAAATTTAAAACGTCAGATTCAAATAATATCTTTTATTTCATTTAAATCAGTACACATGGCATAGGAACCGGTGAATTCTCCATTTTCATTTATTTGTGGTGTAGCCGAAACTAAAACTCCGATTTTGTTCCCATCATTGCATATTAATTGGCAATGATATTTTTGGGATATTCCATTTTTTCTAAGCTCTATGCGTTTTTTCTGTTCATCAAGATATTCTGGAGGTATAAAATCAAGAAAATCTTTATTAAGCATTTCTGAAATTTTATATCCTAACATTTTCCCCATTTTTTTGTTAACAAATATCGTATTGAAGTTTTCATCAAGTGACCATATACCTTCATTAGAAGTTTCTATTATATTCCTATATTTTTCTTCGCTGGATTTCAACTGATCTGAAATTTTCTTTTCTCGAGTCACGTCACGAGCCAGTCCTTCATAATATATTATTTCTTTTTTTTCATTACGAATAGCTTTCTCTGTGACTGACATCCAGGCCTTTTTCCCATTTTTAAGAAATACTTGGACATGATAATCTTTAACAATATCTTCTTTTTCTAGACGCTTTTTAAGATTTTTTCGATCATTGGGATTAACATAAAATTTAATTATATCTTTTACTTTGGATATCATGGCTTCTGGAGATTCAAAACCAGCCATACGGGCTAGTGCAGGATTTACATGAATATATTTTCCCTGAGCAGTGCTTTGATATATTCCTTCTTCGGAGTTCTCAAAGATGTTTCTATATCTCATTTCAATCTCTTTCAGTTTTTTAATTGCTAAATCCTTTTTTTCCCGAATATCAAAAGATTCAAGATAATATGAAATGTCTTCAGCCAGTTCCAGGAGTAAATCTACTTCTTCTTCATCATAGGCTTCTATTTCAGAAGAATAAATATTTAAAGATCCAACGGTTTCTTTTCCAATAAAAAGAGGAAGTGCAATAACTGACTTATAATTTCTTTCCTGAGCTTTTTCTTGCCATGGTTCAAAATAAGGATCTTCAATTATATTTCGTGAAATTGATACTTCTGAATTTTTGATGGACTTTCCTACAGGCCCTTCACCATACTTGTTATTTCCCCACCTTATTTTTATTGATTCAACATAACTTTCATCAAAACCGTAATGTGCAACAGGCAGAACTGTTTTAAATTCATCATTTTCAGCCATACCTACCCATGCAAGTTTGTATCCTCCTTCTTCTACAATTAGGCGACATATGTTATTCAAAAGTTCATCTTTGTCTTTTATTCGCACTATACTTTGGTTACAGTCACTAATCATTCGTAGTGCACGATTGACTTTTTTCAGTTTTTTATCTACACTATGTTTATAAAAAGCAGACTCAACAGCGAAAAAAAGTTCTTTCTCATCAATAGGTTTTATAAGATATCCATAAGGCTCAGTATATTTGGCCAGGGCCATGATTTTTTCTTCAGAATGAGCAGTTAAATAAATAATGGGAATGTCATGATTCTTTTTAATTTCGGTTACGGTTTCAATACCGTCAATTTCTCCTTTTAAAACTATATCCATCAAAATAAGGTCCGGATTTGTTTCATTCACTAGTTGAATTGCATCAGCACCACTATGGGCGACTTTTGGCACAATATGTCCCCAGTGCTCTAGCTTTCTTTTAATATCCAGCGCTGTAATAGCTTCATCTTCTACGATAACGATGTCTAGTGAAGTCTCATGCATTGCATTAGTATTTGTAAAATTTTATTAAAGTCTTTTTGGATAAACCTTAAATAGGATAGAAAAACTGACTTTATTTATTTCATGATAGGAGATTAAAGATGAAAAACGTTCAGGAACATTTTGATAGTGAAGCTAAATATTATGACAACTTAATTTTAACTTTAATTCCTTACTATAATCAAATGACTGATGTACTGGTGGATGGACTGCCTTTTAATGAGAAAGAAGAGTTAAATATTATTGATTTAGGATGTGGCACGGGTAATATTTCCAAAAAAATAAAAAACAGATTTCCAGCAGCCCATATAACTTGTGTGGATATATCTAAGAACATGATTGACATAGCTCAAAATAAGCTCTCAAATTACTCGAATATCACTTATAAATTGGCTGATTTTCAGGATATTTCTTTAAATGGAGTTTATGATGCTGTTGTTTCATCTTTGGCCATGCATCATCTAGAAACAGACTCAGATAAGAAAAAGTTGTATGAGAAAATTTTTAATTCGCTCTCAGATGGTGGGGTGTTTTACAATGCGGACGTTGTTTTAGGCTCTTCAGACTATTTACAGGATATTTATATTCAAAAATGGAAAGAATTCATGGCCAAAAACCATTCTCATGAAGATATTGAAAATAAGTGGATGCCCACACATAGGGCAGAAGATAATCCTTCTAAAATGAGCGACCATATCAAATGGTTAGATGAAGTTGGCTTTAAGCAGGTAGATGTGCTATGGAAGTATTATAATTATGGGGTCTACGGTGGAGTAAAATAGTTAAAAATAATATGCTTATTTTGATTTATTTTAAATTAAAATATTAATTTATTAATTAAATTTTAAAATTCAAAAATAATGCTTAAATAAAATATTTTTTATTAATTTTATTTTTTTGAAATTAAAATGAAGAATATTTAATGAATAATTCCTAAAATATCTGTTCAATCATCCATTCTGGTTTAAATTCCATTAAATCTTCGTATCCTTGGCCCATACCTAAAAATAATATTGGTTTACTTATCACATAACCAATAGATAGGGCCGCACCGCCTTTAGCATCTGCATCGGCCTTGGTGAGGATAATTCCATCTAAACCAACAGATTCATTGAATTTCATGGCCTGTTCAACGGCATCATTTCCAGTAAGGGAATCACCTACAAATACAATCATGTCTGGACTTATAACTCTCTTGATTTTGGCCATTTCATCCATGAGATTGATATTGGTCTGCATTCGCCCAGCAGTATCTACCAAAACTATTTCTTTACCTTGTGCTTTGGCATGGGAAACTGCATCAAAGGCCACGGCAGCAGGATCTGCCCCTTTCTTGTGCTTGATGATTTTAACACCAATGGCTTCAGCATGATGGGTTATTTGTTCAATAGCTCCTGCTCTGAAGGTATCAGATGCTGCAATAACTGGAGTATATCCTTTATTTATAAAATAAGTAGAAATTTTGGCAATAGTAGTGGTTTTTCCAGTACCATTTATGCCTACAAACATAATTATTAAAGGTTCGTTTTTGGCTTTTTTTTCAGCAAGTAAAGTATCTATGCTCTTACTTTCCACATCTAAAATGCTAGAAACCGCCTTTTTAAGGGCCTGGAGAGTGTATTCAGAAACATCGCTGCTTCTTTTTATTTTTCTACCCACCAGATCCTCTTTAACAGAACTAATAATTTTTTCGGCCACTTCTAAGGCCACATCACTCTCTAAAAGAGACATTTCAAGTTCCCATAAAAGTTCATCCAGATCCTTCTCGGAAATAGTTTTTTCCCGAATAAAAGAAAAAATACCTGATTTGGGTTCATTCTCAGATTCATCAGATTCTTTTTCTTCTTTCTCAGAAACAGACTTTTTTTCTTCACCTTCTACTTTAGGTGTTTTTGGATCTTCAGAATCTTCTTCAGGTTTATATTCCGAAGATTTTCTTTTTAATCTAGAAAAAAAGGATTTTTTAGAATCAGAATCTTTAGCTTCAGAAATTTCATCATCTTTAATATCTTCTGGAATGCTTTCTGCGGTTTCACTTAGTTCTACTAATGATTCATCTGGTTTAGTAGATACGGGTGATGATTTTACATCATCAACTTTTTCAGGTGAAGATTCCGCTTTATTTTTGACTGAAGTTTCAATTTCAGCCTTTTTAGCTTCCTCTTCAGCTTCCTGAGAAACTTGTTCAGTAAGCTTACCTATGGTTCCATTGAATTTCTTTTTTAGAGAATCAAACAATTATTGCCCACTTCCCCTAACTTTTTGGAGGAGCTCCTCAGCTTGAGGAGATAGTTTAACAATTATATCAGTTAATTGTTGTAAATTTTGAGCCATTTTTTCCATGGTTTTTTGCAGCTCTTCTTTCTGGGTGGAAACAGTTTCCTGGGCATCATCCATTTTTTTACTTATAGCCACACCAGCACCGACGCTCATAATTACTTCTTCGGTGTTTTTGATATCTGCAGCGAGGAAAGAACCTGCACCCACCGGTACTAAAGTTTCCAGATCTTTTCCATTTTTAATGGTTTCTAATGTATTTTCCAGGATTTCTAATTCGCCAAGGGACGCTCTTAATGCTTCCATTTGTTGTTGAATTAGGTCCGCCTGGTTTTGATACAGGTTTATTTGGTTTACTAATTCCTCTAATCTCTGCTGGTCTTCCATGGGATCACCTTAAAAGGGCTTTAACCACTGGGTCTTGTACATCTTCTGCAGAGATTTCCTCAATTTTTTCGATTTTTACTTGATATCTACCGATGTGATGTTTGCTTCCGAATTCGGAATAAAGTCTTTCGTAGATGTCTTCTTCTTTTAAAGCTTTTAACTCTTTTGTGAAGGGTTTTAAGTTTTCACCCATTACAAATTTACCTTGAATTCTAAATATCTTTGTTTTCATAAGTATCCCTCGAGAAAACCTAATGCTTCCTCTATTCTTGCCATTTCGGGCCCGGTAGTTATTTCTCCCACCAGAACTCCATTAGAATTAGCTGTGGAACATGCTCCCACTAAACCTACTCCTCTGTTAACAGTTCCTACATCTGCAGAAACTTTTAAAACATCTTCAACAAGTTTTAATTCAGATTTACTAGTTTGTGGATGTAGCAAAGCTCCTTTATTGGTGGCTGTAGCCACTGAACCTAGAATATTAAATCCGGCCAGGGTAGCTCTTTGGGCATCAACCCCTAATACTCTGCTGATAATTTCTATAGATTTATCTGAGAGGTCAGGGCTAACTAATGCGCCGTTATCATTGGCTAAAATGATATTACCTACTGCAGTATGCCTGTCAGGTACTTTTTCAACTGTAAGTCCTGCATTTCGCATAGTTTCTATTTCTTTATCCATAGTGTGTTTGGAAACCAAAAAACCATTAGAATTACCTACGGCCAAGGCACCAGCTAGGCTGCTGCCACTAATAGGGGTTCTTAAAATTTCTATTTCTAGGGCTTCTTTTATAGCTTCTTCCATAACATCAGGAAGGTTCAGGGGAACCAGGGCCACACTATCAGTAATAGAAATGTAAACTCCCAGATTGGGATTTCCGCTGAGGTTGATTCTCCGTATCATGATTCACCAATTAAATTGTGATTTAACTGATTATTCAGCTAAAGTCACGGCTACGCTGCCATCTTCTTCTTTGACAGCTTTTACTTTTATTTTTGGGGGAATTTTTTGAATTCCTCTTTCCCAGATTTTTTCATTGATAGAAGCGTCTATTTTTATTTCTTCTGCTTTCATATGTTTTTGTAAGAATGCTCTAACAACTCTCACAGCTTTGGGAGCCCTGATAGTCCTTGGTGCATCTTTAACTTTTCTGAGGGGTATAACGTAAATTCTTTCCATAAGAAGGCCTCCTAAACTTTTAAATTGCTTCTTCTCCAGTGTCTCATTTTAGGATGACTACGTACTTTACGATTAGTCTTCATTGTAGCCCATAAAGGCACCCTTCTGTTTTGTTTGTTTGCTTTAGCAAGTCTTAATTTTTTAGCTAATGGTTTATTTCTGCTCATTTTTTTCTCCACCAATAACTTAGTTAAAAACCATTTTTCAATCATTAATTTTTAGTTACTAATTAAATTTATCATTAAAACGGTTTAATTGGTCAATTTAATGAAATTTAAGATTAATATTGTAATTATATTATTTTAAATTATATTATCTGAATGAATCGAGTTCAACTTCCAGCCAATTACTCTGGTCTGGAAATGCTTGGGAAATATTGATCTGGATTTTCCTTCACCATATAACTCATCAATCAAGCAACGAACTTCTACTTCATAATCGGAATTGTTTTTCCTGTTACTTTCTTCTTTACTTACTTCAAAAAGTTTAGAAGAAAACCGCGCAATTGTTTTATATCCGAAACTTTGGAGATTGACATATTCTACCTGGTTTCTATCTTCAAAACTCCGGATCTGATTTTCTTTTAGCTTAGGTATTCTATCATCACGACGAGTACCATCCGCAACTAAAGAATAATCGCACTGAGATATTTTCTCCAGTACCGCATGATGAATATAATCAATGCCATTATTTGGAAAATTATCTTCTACTATTTTATCAACAGCAGTTTCAAGAACAGTTTTATCAATATTTAATATTCTGTGCTTGAAACCCAAAGCAGAAGCAGATTTTGAAGCAGGTATCCATGAGTCATAAATTCCGAAGTTTACGGTCACCAGTTCCACATTCAGACCCATTCTTTGTAGAATTAAGGCCATTAAAGAACTGTCTTTTCCTCCACTATATAGTACTCCTGCTTTCATAATCTCAGGGAAAATATTCAAGTTTTTTTGGTAGGTTAATATTTTTTCAGAGTGAATTATATAAATTATCTCCAATCAATATTGATCTCTCTTTTTTGCCCAGCAACCTTTTGAAGCAATTCTTTCAGCTGTTCGTCAGTAATTTTGGACTGAACTCTACCCATCTGAGCTAACTGGATTAATTGAAGCTCAATTTGATCCACAAACTCGGGTTTAGTCATTCGTATATTGGCTAATCTACTCCGAGCTTCAGGAGTTAGTATCTGCATCATAGCCTGCTTTTTCTGCATTTCCATTTGCTGACGCACTTGTTCCTGAGACTCAGCATCCACAGCTTGTTGCTGTGCTTGCTGTTGTAACTGTTGCATTCTTTTACGACGAATTTCTTCTATGTCGCTCAATTAAAGGCCTCCGAGCCGTTATGGGAATATAATTATTAAATATATAAATATGAAATTAACTAGTATTTAGCTAATTCCGGAATTTCTGCCTTGACACCAACAGAAGTGTTGTCTAAGAAAGATCTTCCCTTAGGAGTAACCACTCTACCGCCTTCAATCTTTTCAATTAGGCCGGTAGCTTCTAATTGGTGTAAAGCTCCTCTTATGATAGCTCCACTTCCTCTTTTGAATTTTTCAGGACTGGAACCTCGGTCTTTTTTACCACCGTAATGGGTTCTTAGGCTGTTTACGCCTACAGGGCCATCGATGTAAACTCTTCTTAGAAGGGCAGCACATCGAACGTACCACCAATCAACATTTTCTGGCCGGCGTTCTTTATGAACACCTGTTTTAACATAATTCGCCCATTCTGGCGAATTTATTTTATCTTCTTTGGTTAATTCTTTTGCAACTTGATTTATAAGTAAATCTGCAGGCACATCATAAACTGTACTCATACTTGGCCTCCTAACTAACGTTTTTTCTTGAATATTACCGCAACATTTCCTCTCATATCTATGAGTTTAGAGTTTGTTTTCTCTACAATCTGGGTAATATAAATTTCTTTTTCAGATGAAATATTTTTAGCGAACTTCAGTTTTACCAGTTCCTGGGACTTAAGCTGCCTTTTTATTTCTTCTATAACATTATCATTTATTCCTGCTTTTCCAATATTAATGGTAAGTGCAGATAGGGCTCTATTCATTAGCTCCTTTCTTGATAAGGTAAGACTCAATTTTAATTCTCCTTTTTTCTTTTTTCTCCTTCTCATAAGGCACTCTCATCATTTGCCCACATTCTAGGCATTTGAAGTGCACTTTTCCTTTAGATAATCTCACTTTACAATTCTGACCGGGTTTTAAGAATTTATAACAATTCTTGCAGAATCTGCGCTTCCATTTAATGGGCATCTGGATATTGTATTTAGTTGATATATTCCGTGCCAGTTTGACATAGCGATGAGATCTTTCAGGATGTCGGGAGAATTCATTATCTGCCATCTTAAAGAGGATGTCTATTCTTTCTTTACCAATATTAATCATCCATTTTGGTCTTCGTCCTCTTCTCAAGGTTGAACCTCTTTTATCAGGTTATTTATCTTATTTTAAACTGTGATAAATGGAGAATACGACATCCAAAATCTTCTAATTAATCAGAATCAATTAAATAACATCAAAAAAATGATGAATTAATCACTGACTTTAAGGCACAAGAAGAATATTATAAAATGCTTTGTATTTCTCTATTTAAAAAGGTTTTCTATTACAATATATATTTGTAATTTTAATGTAAATAAATGTTATAAATTTATTTTATAACTCATTTAAAAAAACCAGATATCCTAATTTTTTTTTATTATTTAAAAAATTTTATTCAGTCTTATTTGATATAATTAAACTAATTAATAAATGTGAGTGTGAATACTATTTAAAATTTTGGGGATGTGATCATAATAATTAATTATCCACTATCCAATTTAAAAAATCGATTTCTCCGAGTGGGAATGATTTTTCCCCATTAATAACTTCAGTAATGATATTTAGAATATCTGCTGGAGACAAGTTTCCTACATCTATTTCATGAACGATGTTTCCATGTATTTCATGTGCTTCTAAGGAACAAACACCTAAGGCTTCGGCTTCTAAGTTTTCAAGGATCTTAGAATCCGAATAATTTCTTTTTTTTAGGCGTTCTTTTAAAATAGAAGGGTCTAATCTCAGCACAATGACCAAGTCGGCCCCATGACAGAAATGTGATAGGTGGCCATCTACCACGATTTTTGCAGATTCATCTTGTGATATTTCAGATATGGTTTTTGTAATTTCTGGGCAAAGAACATCCAAATCAATAATTTTATATCCTTTTTCTTTATCAGTTCCTGAAAATAGGTTTCTTTCCTCGGCCAGCTGATTAATTTTTATCAGATGCCATGAAAGATTTTTTTCAATTAAATTTGCCAGAGTACTTTTCCCAACACCAGGAGTTCCAGTTATGAACACGGTTTTATTAAGGGTTTTCATGATTTAAAGATCCATATTTTGGTTCTGCAAATTTTTTAAATATTTCTAAATATCCCATGAGTGATTGGTTTTATTTCAGTTTTTCAATTAACATATTGGCGATTTTTTCTCCAGATAGGAGCATTCCACCAAAGACAGGTCCCATTCTTGGAGCTCCATATACTGCATTAGCTGCCATTCCAGCCACATAAAGATTTGGATAAACTTCGCGAGTGTTTTCCATAATGGCTGGCTCTCCTACTTCGGCCCACATTGATTTTTCACCCATAATTTTTCCGGTTGGGGTGTTTAATTTGGGACCAATTTTGTTTTGAACCACTTTAACAACTTCACAGGGGTGACCTGTGGCATCAATCACTGCTTTGGACCTAATACTTAGTGGGTCTACATGTAGCCCGCCCATTTCCACGGAACTCCAATTAAGTACGAGACCACTAATATCGTCCCCTCTAATCATAACATCCTCTATACTCATTAAATTAAAAATTTTAAGGCCTGCCTGAGTTGCTTTGGAGCAGAGGGTCGAAGTTGCTTCTACTGAATCAGACACATAGTAATTTTCCTGGTATTTTTTGGATTGGATTCCGAACTCATCTAAAATACGTTTTCCTTCTTCTTGGACAACGATTTTATTGAACATCATACCTCCTCCCCACATTCCACCACCTATGGAAAGTTTTCGTTCATATAAAGCTACTTTAAGCCCTGCTTTGGCTAGATAGTAACCTGCAGTAAGTCCGGCAGGACCTCCGCCACCAATAGCTACATCTATGTCCATGTAATCCATGAAATCATTCATAAATTCTTCTACTATTGCTCGGGATATAGTTATATCGTCTAATTCCATTTTTACACCATTAAATTTAATATTGAATAATATGTTACATATCAACAATTAAAAATTATTTATATAATTAACTATTGTTATTTATGATTATTCAATATTTCTATAAATATTTATTAATTTTAAATCCAAGTATTTTGATTATTGTAAAAATATCATGAAAATCAAAATAAATAATTTTCATATCTTAAAATGTTAATTAAACCTATTTTTTCAAAATAATTCTTAAAACATCTTTATCATTTAAAATATGGTCAAAACCCACTTTTTGGCTTTCAAATTTTACAGAACTTCCCCAAATATTAGCGTGGCGGAAATTTTTCACAAATTCCCTATGCAATTTTCCACAAACGTCTTTTACAGTAGATCCTTCTCTAATTATCAAAGGGTCTTCATAATCTGCTTTTTTGCCCTGAGGTTTTAGATAAATTCTTATTAACTTTAAGCGCTCGAATATTTCGTCTTTAAGATTGTCAATATTTATTTTTTGATCGGCAGAGATAAAAATAGCGTCCGGGAACTGTTTTTTGATTTCTTGCAAATATTCTTCATCGGCTAGATCTATCTTATTTAAAACAGCAACTGCAGGAATATAAGTTCTATTGGCCTCTAGAGCATCAATGAACTGATCTATAGTAACATCATCTCTTAATAGAACATCGGCATTATGCATCCCATATTCGTTTATAATGGATCTTATTATTTTTTCATCAAGATGGGTGAGTTTAATAGTTGATGAAACATGAACTCCGCCTAATTTATTTCGTTTAACCGTAACATCAGGCTGTTTTTCATTAGGTCTAATACCAACATCTCTTAATTCTCTTAAAATAACTTCAAGGTGTTTGGGATTAAATACATCCATTACAATGATTATAAGATCCGCACTCCGGGCTACAGATAAAATTTCTCGGCCACGGCCTTTTCCACCAGCAGCACCAGTAATTATTCCAGGAATATCAAAAATTTGAATCTTAGCACCTTTATATTCCATAACACCAGGTACTATGTCAAGTGTGGTGAATTGATAGGCTCCTACTTTAGATTCAGCATTGGTTATTTCATTGAGAAGTGTGGATTTACCCACCGATGGAAATCCTACTAGAACTACTGTTGAATCACCCGCTTTTTTCACGTGGAATCCTTTTCCCTTAGTTCCAGAACTCTTTCTTTGAATGGATTCCTCTTTCAATTTTGATATTTTTGCCTTGAGCTTACCTATGTGATGAGAAGTAGCCTTGTTATATGGCGTTTTTGTAATTTCATCTTCAATCTTTTTGATTTTGTCGTCGATATCCATAGAACTCACGTGAAAATAATAAACTAAAAATAGGATTTATTTCATTAAATGTTATAATATATAGACATATTCAGTTTGAAAATAATCGTTATTAACCTTTTCCTTATATTCCCTCATAATGAAATTTTTATATTCCAGAAGATTCATAATAATGTAGGGTGACTTTATGAATGTTAAAGATGTGATGATCACTGAAATGAGCACTATTGATGAGAACGAAAGTCTGGAAGAACTTCTTAAAAATTCCGTAGAGAAGGGGAAGGGTAGTTTTGTAGTAACTAGCGACAATATTAAAGTGGGTATTGTTACTACTTGGGATGTGTTGGAGGCTGTTGCTGAAGGTGATGATTTAAGTGAAGTCAAAGCCCAAGAAGTAATGGAGAGAGATCTGGTAACAATTTTACCAACGGCTTCTCTTAAAGAAGCAGCACATCAAATGGTCAATCATGTGGTATGGCGCCTTTTGGTAGAAGAAGATGGTGAAATTATGGGGATGGTAAGTGCTACTGATATTTTCAAAGCTAAAATGGATAAAAGGTACTGAAGCAGAATTATAATATTGAAATCTTTTCTAATTTAATCCCTATTATTTATACAAATTTTTAGGTTACCTTATTTTTATCAGATAACTGTTCCATAGATTACACAGCTAAATTATTAAAATAACATAATTGCTATAAAAATTAATTAATTATTTGTCACTATTTTTTTTATAAGGATTTAAACTCCCATCATACTGAAATATTAATTTAAATACTATTTTTTTTTATTTATTAATTATAGAAATTCAACTAATTAATAATAAAAACAAAAATAATTTCTAAATTAGGCGATTTTATAAAATAAAAATAAAATGGGAAAATAGATGCGACACTCATCATCTATTTCATTTTTCTACTAATCTTTAGTAATATATTGCTAAGCACTTGTTGTGTCATTTGTCATGTTAATTATTGAGCTAGTAGATGTCCACAGAACTACACCTGGTTCTTGATGCAAGAACTTAAAGGAAGTCTGATTGTATCCTCCTAAAAGGAATAGTTTAGTGAACATGGCATCTTCTAATGCTTTGTCCATTATTATAGTAGTATAAGTTCCATTATCCCCAATAACTATTAAACTTAGACTACTATTTGTGTCAACGATTTCATTTTTAACTAACTGGTTTCCTTTGATTATTATCAATTTGTGTGGATTTATTTTCTCGAATGTACTATTCGCACCAACAATAATGGTTGCGTTGGTTTGGTTGGTTCTATTAATATCTTCCTGCACGAGTACTCCCACTAGTTGATTACCTACTTGGGTGTTCACAGTTTCAACCATAGTGGTGTTATTTATCACCTGTGGTTTTGAACTAGCCACTGAAGTGAAATAGCTTGATCTGGTCGCATTTTGTTTCTCGAAATCCCAGCTTCCAAAGTAACTCCACCATCCAGCTTTTCCTAACATATCTGAACTCGCTACAAAAACAAATGGTGTTTCTTTTGCTGGGTGAGTGTATTTAAGTATAGTTTGGGCTTGTGATGTCGTTAATTTATATTTATTAACCATCAACGTCTGAGCTGGATCTTTACTAAGTCCTAAAGTTGCAGTTAATATTTCTGCGGTTTTTCCACTGTTATTGGTATAGTTATCTAATGTTAAATATGCTTGATCGCCGCTGGAGGCCAACATCCTAAATATCCCACTTGAAAGAGTTTCATTCGTGGTTAACATGGCTTTACCTATCCAATAAGCTCTTGGAGTGTTCTGTGAACCCCCATCAAATGTAACCGGCCTATCTGCTGCGGCAGTGAAAAGGTGCCCGAAATCCCACCATGACATTACTACTGTGTCATTAGGGGTGTTGTTTTGTATCCAAGACATGGAATCCCACATTCCATCGTCAGTACCCGGAACAACTGAATTAGCTACGGTATTTGCTCCACTAACAGCAGGAGCTATAACTGCCAGCACAATAAGTGACATTACGATAGGTGCTCTTATCTCCGGTTTTTTAATTAAAAGAACTATTAGTGCTATTACTAATCCTGCGACAAGAGTGGCCACTGTAGAAATTCCAAATGGATAAATCGTCAATGCTCCAGTTATAAATCCTAGTAATGCTAATGTAGATGCTGTTTTTAAATTTTCTCTCACATATACGACTGCAAACCCTATGAATATTCCGGCACATAAACTTATAGGTAAAGAAAATGTAGATATGAATCTGAAACCTTTAGTTACAGCATAAGCACTCATTATAATCCATACTACAAATAAAACGGCATATAATAAGTTTTTCCTTTTAAAATCAAATAGTTCCGTTTTAGTCATTCGTGTGCGAGGATGTTGGGTGTTTTCAATATTCTTACGTTTACCAGCATATTTTTCTTTTCTCTGGGATTTTCCTGGTTTTTTGCTAGCATGGGATTGTTTTTTAGTATGGTAAGTTGATTTAACTTTCCAGATTAAAGCTCCAACTCCCAGTATTCCTGAAATAAATGCTAATAACCCACCAACCCCTCCAATAATTGAAGATTGGTTTGGTAAAAATGCGGAGCTTATTCCACCACTGATCAATGTAGGTATTTGCAATTCTGATACTGAAACATATACATTGGGGTATGTAGTGGCTTGTGCAAGGGCCTGTATTTGATTCACACCTATAAGTCCATATAATGAATCTAATATGGATGAGAACCCGTTGAATATTCCTACAAATAGACCACCAATAACGAGCACAATTAACAATGAAAAAATCTCTTTTTGGTCTAGGAACCATTTTAACTTGTTTGAATATTCACTCATTGGTTTAGATTCAGTTAAAATGAATCGAGCAACTATTAAATAGGCAATCACGAAAGCAACTAATATGGATAGATAAAATATGTATCCTACCCATGCTAGCGAGAACACTATGAGTGATATTGCTGAAAGAGATGCAAAAATTGCTCTCTTTTTAATTTCTTTGGCTAAAATACTCTCCACGAAGAACCATATCACCATTAGGGGTAATATCATGTTAAACATATCTGTATCAAAGAATCCTGCATAAGTGTGGGCAAAATAGGTCGGTGCCAGACCTACCAATATTCCTGCGGTTATTCCACCATAATCATTGGTGATTCTGAGCACAAACAGGTAAGCTGGAATTACACAAAGTGATCCTATCAAGGCTCCTGTCCAGAAAGCCACTTCAGTTAAAGGTATTTTCCCAAATAGATTGGCAACATAGTAGAAAAATGAGGTAATATACACAATTAATGGGGGATAATCTATGGCTCGACCGGGTGGTGAGTATGAATGAAGATCCCAATCTGTTCCATTTAACTTAGTATCTCCCATCATTCCTTTTTGAATGTAATTAAGGGTTAAACGGTAGTTATAATATGAATCCATCTCGCTGAAATAAGGAAGTCCTGATGCATCTTTGTAAAAATCTTTTGACTGGTCTGGAGCTCCTGAAATGTTGTAAGCTTCTGCTCTAATGAAGAAAACAACTGAAAACAGCAGTATAATTATTATTAATGGCTTTAATTTCGACAATGTCTTTTTATAGTCCATTGAATCTCCTCTTTGAACTCTCTAATGTTCTTTGATTTGTGGAATTTATTAATTAATTTATTATTTGAATGTATTTTTTTATTCATGAATATTCCATTTTTCTATTATTTATTTTACATGTTATTAATTATATGTTATTAATTTAAAAACGGTTTTAAAATATTAATCATTAGATAAATTAGATGTATAATGATCATGGTTTAACTGCTAAAAAAACTTGTTCTAGAATCTTATTATAT
The DNA here is from genome assembly GCA_030656015.1 of Methanobacteriaceae archaeon. NCBI lineage: Archaea > Methanobacteriati > Methanobacteriota > Methanobacteria > Methanobacteriales > Methanobacteriaceae > Methanobacteriaceae archaeon. Next base: position 128,819 of record JAUSNX010000010.1, on the reverse strand, counting down.
GATCTTATTGTTGTTTATTTTTTGATTTTATGATCTGAATTTATTGTTTTTACTGAAATTTGAAAGTTAATAAAAACTAATAGTTAAATAAAAGGAAATATTTAATAAAAATCTAGGCTAATTTGAAGAAATTTATTGGGTTTTAGTAGTTCCATTATTATTCTTAATAAAATAGTAAACATAACCTTTTTAAATCAATTAATGGATTTGAATAGTAGCTATAATCAAAATTTGAATAATTATTTATTTTTGAAAACCTACATTGAAAAATAAATTTTTAAAATTATTAATCATGAACTTATTTTAAATTCAAAATCTATTATAAACATATTAAAAATAAATATAATTAAAAATTAAATAAGGTGTAATTAATGAAATTAAGCTTATTAAACTTAAATTTATTAATTACTTGCTGTTTTTTCTTCTTTTCCTTCTTTTTCTTCAAGTGATTGGGTAAATCTACATTTTGGGAAACCAGAACATCCAATAAATTCACCATATCTGCCTGAACGTTTTAGAAGTTCTTTTCCACACTCAGGACATTTTCCAACAACTTCGCGGGGTGTTTCTTTCCCATCTTTACCACATTTAGGGTCAAGACAAGCACGCTGGCGTGGTTTTCCATAGGAAATCATAGGTAAAGTACATTTTTCGCACTTAGTTTTAAGGACACTAGCACCTCTAGGAAGGGAATAAGTGGCCTTGCAGTCAGGGTACTTTGAACATCCAACAAATGTACTTTTATTGCGTGGAGAATATTTAAGAACCAGATTCCCACCACACTTACATGCTCCTACAATTCTACTTTCCTGATATGCTTCGTAGATTTGCTGACCGATTTTGAGCTTGTTTTTTTCTATATCATCTAATATGGAAACGACTTCAGTTTTGGCTTTATCAATAACGTCATCTTTAGTTATTTTATCATCCATTATTTCTTGAAGTTCATTTTCAAACTGCTGAGTGAGTTCTTCGCTGGTTATCTGTTCACAATATTTTCTAAGGGTATCAATTATGTGTTCACCAAGTTGATTTACTGTTATTTGTTTTCCTTCGATGTATTTTCGGTTATAAAGGATTGCTACTATGTCTGCTCTAGTAGATTTGGTTCCTAAACCTCTCTTTTCTAATTCCCTTATTAAAGATGCTTCATTATATCTAGCGGGGGGTTTTGTCTCTTTTTCTTCAGATACAACTTTATCTACTTTTATACTGTCTCCTTTTTTAATATTAGGAAACTCTTCATTTTCGATTTTACGGAATGGATAATGTTCTAACCACCCCATATAGGCCACTCTTTTTCTACGGAAGCTGAAATCTTCATCACCAATTTTTAATTCAGTTTTCATGCTTTCCATTGCAGCATTTTCACCAAAAACACTTATAAATCGGTAAACGATAAGTTCGTATACCTTAAGGTCATCTTTACTCAGAGTTTTTGGTAGGACTCCTGTAGGGTGAATAGAAGGGTGAGCTTCATCAGTTTTCTTACCTTCATTTGGCTTTAAAGGTTTGGGAAGTTTTTTTATTTGCTTTACAAATACTGAATCGCCAGAAAGTTGTTTAAATATCTTTTCAAAACCAATACTTTTGGGAAGTTTTTGAGAAGAAGTTCGTGGATAAGAAGTGTAACCTTCAGTATATAAACTTTGAGCTATTTGCTGAGTCCTTTTCGGACTAAAACCAAATAAACTATAAGATTCTGACTGTAAACTACCTAAATCAAAGGGAAATGGTGGTTGCTTTACACTTTGCTTTATATCCACATTTTCAACCAATGCGTCATTTCTTTCGCAATTGGCCAGTGTGGTTTCTGCAACTTTTTTATCAAATACCTTGCCTTTCTTATGATCCGCAACTATATCTCCTTCTAAAAAAGCTTTAATCATCCAGTATGGGACTGGAACAAAGGCACGAATTTCTTTTTCTCTATCTACTAAAATAGCGAGTGTGGGGGTTTGTACTCTCCCTGCAGATAATTTAATGAATCTTTTGGTTGATTCCCTAACTGATTTCATTAGTGATTTGGAAATATTAACTCCAAAAATGAAATCAAGAACGTGTCGGGCTATTCCACTATCCACTTGATTAATATCAAGATCAATAGGATTTTCATAGGCATTGAGAACATCTTCTTTGGTTAAGGTAGAAAATTTCATTCTTAATGCATTATTAACAGATGAATCTCCGCATCCATACTTTAAAGCATTATATCCTATAAGTGTTCCTTCTATATCGTAATCGCAGGCGTGAATAAACTTATTAGCACCTTTTGAAAATTTCTTTATGGCATTGACATAATCTTTAACATATGCCTTTTTTTTATCCACATCATAAAGCGGCACCCAGGCCAAATCAAAAAATTGTTCTTCTTTAGGATTTAATGGAACTAAAGAATACAAATGACCTACTGCGGATAAAACGGTGGTTTTTTTACCATCTTTTTCAAACTCCCAGTAAGCAACTTTCTTATATTTTTTTTTCTCTGGATTTGGGGACAGTGCCTGTGCTATTTTTTCAGAGGACTTGGGTTTTTCGCAGATAATGACCTCATGCATGATATCACTCAGGTGTCATATTATTATTAAATATTATTACTATCATTTCATTTAATATTATTATTAAGATTTAATCTATTAACATTATTAACACATATTTGCTTATATTTAAAATCTGATTAAAATATAATTAACTTAATTCATTTTAATATTTGTAGAACTAATATTTTAATATAAATGATAAAAAGGATAAAAACAGCAAAAATTAGAATTAATAGTCTTTTTTATAAAAACCGTAAAATTGGCTACAATAATCACATATGGGGAATTTACCATAGTGATAATAACTTAAATCATCTTTATTTATATCAAATTTTTGATGACACATATAGCAGGTCTCTATTTTTTCAAGGGATTCTTTTTTTTCTTTTTTAGTGTCTTCCATTTAGCTCTCACCATGGAATTATTTGAATCAAGTGAAATTCTATAAAAAAATATAATAAAATCTAATTATTTAAAAAATAATTATTTTGAAGCAATAAGAAGATAATGATTTAATAAGGAGATATTCCCTTATTAAACGATGTTATGCTTTTGCAGTAACAAAATTTCTTCTGTACTGACTTTTTTACCTTCTTTGAACCGACGATATATCTCTTCAGCCTTTTCTTTTTCTTCCCGATCTTTTTTACGGCTGGCCCGGCTTTCGATATCCCTTCTTTTGGATCTCATGCCACCGAGTTGTTTATTGACCTTATGAATCTCACCAAGAACTGATTTGAAGTCTTCGTGTTTTGCTGAAGCATTATTTTTGGCTTCTAGGAATTTTTGATGAGCTTCATCAGCATTAGTTCGTATTTCATCGGTTTTTCGGAAGTACTCAAGCATACTTTCGTGATATTCTTGGGCTTGTTCAGATAGCTCAACCACTTTGGCATGGTATGACTCAGAAGTTGCTTTAAGTTCTTGAGCTTCTTCTTGAACTCCTTCATCTTCCTGGATTTCCATGAGCTTTTTACGAAGATCATTAGCGTCTTTAACCAATTTGTTCTCTTTTTTAATGTCGAGAACACGGGTTTCAATAATCTTATCGATCTTTTTAATCTCGTTTTCCAGCTTCATTCGGTCTCTTCTACCAGAAGACCATTCCATCTTTTTGAGCTCTTCATTAGCCTTATCCCGAAGTTTTTTGTTCTTTTCGACTTCTTCATTAATTTTATTCCGTTTGTCCCGGAAGTCGATAGCTACATTTAAATTTTCTTTCAGGCTGTTGTTGAGTTCATCTCGAATTTCACGGTATTTTTTAGCTTGTTGATTAAACTGCTCCCGTTCTTCAGAGATTTTAGAGAGTTTCTTCTCATATTCATCTTTCAAATCCATGGCATTGTCTAGATTTCCTTCAATCTTGGTAGATTCTTTTTTATTTTCTTCCGGATTGGTTTTGGTTTCTAGCAAAGGAATAATCTCCATTAAATCTTTATTATCAATTACTTTGTCAGCTATTTCTTTGAGGGCTGGCTTAGCATTGAAAGCAATTCCTAATTTCACTGCTTCAATCATGGATATGTCGTTTGCGCCATCTCCCACTGCTACACACTCTTCTAGAGTTATGTTTTCATCTTTCACTAGTTTACACAGAACATCGTACTTAGAACCTTCCACCAGAGGACCACTAACTTCTCCAGTTAAAATCCCATCTTCTTCAAGCAATTTGTTAGAAAATGCGTAATCAAGGCCTAGCTTTTCTTTTATTGAATTAGCAACAATATCAAAACTTCCACTGATAGTGGCCACTTTGTATCCTTTCTCTTTCAATGCAGCAATGGTTTCTTCGGCACCTTTCATAAGAGGCATTTCATCAGATATTTTTTTAATATCTTCAATTGAAGCACCTTTGAGCAATTTAACTCTTTCTTTGATAGCTGTTTCAAAATCTACATCGCCTTGCATGGCTTTTTCTGTGATCTCTATAATCTGGTCTTGGACGTCCATCAATTTTCCGATTTCGTCTATGGCTTCGCCGTCTATAATAACGTTATCAAGGTCAAAAACTATAAGTTTAATCAAAATATCACCAATTAAATCAAATCCAACTCGCCGAGCCTTTCGCGAGTCTTTGCGACGCCAAGTTTGGCGTCTTCAAAGGTCTTGGCTCCGGTACAAACTACCTTACCAGACCCAAAGAGTAAAAGAACCACTTTCGGGTCCTTTAACCTATAAACCAGTCCAGGGAACTGTTCTGGCTCGTATTCAGTATTTTCTAATCCTAAAGCAACTGCTTCTAAGTTTAATTTACAATGTAAATTAGCAGAAGCAACTATGTTTTGTATTTTTATTTCAAACTCCTCTGGAATATCAGGATCCATAGTTCTCATCTGGTCCACAGTTATTTTTATGGCCAATTTTGAGTCACTAATGGACTTTGCACCTGTGCAAACTAACTTCCCAGAACCAAAAATCAAAGCTGCGGTTTTAGGCTCTTTTAGTTTGTATACTAATCCAGGAAACTGTTCGCGGTTAAAATCAACGCCTTCTAAAGCTTTGGCAACAGTGGGAAGATCAATGGACTTTCCAAGAGTTGCAGAGGCTACAATGTTTTCAATTTTAATATCCACATCGGTCAAGTGATATACCTCCCAGTATAAATTAGAAAAATTTTATTTATTATATAAAATGTATAAATCGTTATTTATAATGGCTATTTATATATAATGCACTTAAAAAGTAGCGGTTAATACTTAATGCTATCATATGCATAATATCACATTATTCTACTAGTGCCATATTAATGGGATGATATATTAATTGATTAAGGAATTCATGACACAGTTTCTAAATCCAATATATTAATAGTTCTATTTAAAAGCACCTATTAAATTATAACTATTATATTAATAATTAATTCATCTTCATTTATAATAGTATCCTTTGTCTTATTAAAATACTTTCATAATTAATATATATTTTAATCTAAGTATCTTTCTTTTCATGCTAATGTGATAATCATGTTACTTATATATCTGATGTAATTATTTAACTTCAAATGAGCCTCTAAGGTATTTTTTATTATTTCTAATTTATTTCTGACATAATTCTATATTTAATATATTATTTTTAATAATATTATTATGGGAGATTAACTATAATATTAATAGATTATGATCTATTGCTAAATCACAAAAACTGTTTTAATATTTAATTAAAAATGAATTCAAAAAATTTAATTTTTTAACCAATTCATTTTTATTGGGGGATTAGATGAATCCAAAACATTACAAAAAGCAAATAGAAAAACTGGGAATTGATGGATTTGAAATAAAGCCGGAATCATTAATGGATGCTACAACGATTCTTATGCGTCTTAAAGAGTACCAAAGGATACTGAGACAAATTAAATATAATTTGCGAATAGATGCTAGAAACATACGCCGGGAATACATAACTAAAACTGATGAACTGAATGAATCTCTTAAAGAAAATAAAAAATCAGATAAAAAAGCTAAAGAAGCTAAAAAAAAATTATTGAAAGAGAAAGAAGAATTATTAGCTCCTTATGATGCTCTTGATAATTTAATTGATGGATATATTGTTCAAATAGAAGATTCTAAAATATTTTTAAGAGAGTTCATTAAGAATCAGGTTAAATAGATTATTAAACAATTCAGTTTATAATTGGAACTGATTTAGGAATGTTTTGATTATTGAAATACCACATTAATTTATTCATTATTATATTTTTGATATTAAATTTAAATTTATTTCATGAAATTACTAAACTTGGTGATTTATTTGATTGAAGTTGAGGTAAAAGCACGAGTGAATGAATTTGATTCTATAAAAAAATCCCTTTTGGAATTGAATGCAAAAAAAATTAGGACAGAACGTCAAGAAGATACTTATTTTAATGCACCTCACAGGGATTTTTCAGTCACTGATGAAGCATTGAGAATAAGAAAAATACCTAATGGGGATAAACTGGATGTTTTTATAACATATAAAGGTGCTAAAATTGATAAATCTAGTAAAACCCGTCAAGAATTTGAAGTTTCTGTGGGTGATGCGACCAAAACTAAAAATATTTTTGAAAGTTTAGGGTTTAAATTAGTGGCTAATGTTGTGAAAGATCGTGAAATATACCATTTTAATGATTTTATAATTACTCTGGACACAGTAAAAAAAGCAGGAATTTTTGTTGAAATAGAGAAAGACCTGGAAGATGGTGAAGATTTCGAAGAATCATTACAAGATATTTTTATATTATATGAAAAACTGGGAATAACTGAAGGGTTTGAAAGAAAATCATACTTGGAATTGACTGGTATTTGAATTATACTCTAATTTTTACTATTGTTTTAATTTTTCAGTTAATGTCGCACCGGAAGGATTCTTCAGTGTTAATTTTTTATACTAAATAAATAGATAAAATTGATAATTAACATATTAATTAAACTTAACGATAATATTCGATGAAATATGAAGAAATAGATAAGTAACTTAAACTGATTTGTTTCATAAATATCAAACTAATAGGTGGGAATCTTTTGAAGTATTTTGTAAGTCCTTTTAATAAGGAAGTAAAGCTGGAATTTCCAAAAAAGATCACAGTATATGATACTACTCTTAGAGATGGTGAACAAACCCCAGGCGTATGTTTAGGTACTCAGGAAAAACTTGAAATTGCAAGAAAGCTCGATGAATTAAATATACATCAAATAGAAACTGGATTTCCAGTTGTTTCTGAGCAAGAAAAATCTTCTGTTAAACGAGTTGTTCAAGAGGGCCTTGATGCAGAAATTATAGTATTATCTCGTACTAAAAAAGAGGATATTGATGTGGCATTGGATTGTGATGTTGATGGAATAATAACTTTTATGGGAACATCAGATCTCCATTTAGAACATAAATTAAAATTAAGTCGAGAAGAAGCTTTAAATGTATGTATGAAGTCCATTGAATATGCCAAAGACCATGATTTATTTGTAGCTTTTTCTGCTGAAGATGCTACCCGTACCGATCTTGATTTTCTAAAAAGAATTTACAAAAAAGCAGAAGAATATGGTGTTGATCGAATACACATAGCCGATACTGTGGGAGCTATAACTCCTCAAGGAATGGATTTCTTGGTTAGAGAACTTAGATCTGTTTTAAAAACAGATATTGCTATGCACTGCCATAATGACTTTGGTATGGCCTTATCAAATTCTATTTCTGGATTATTGGCTGGAGGTAATGCCATATCCACTACTGTGAATGGAATTGGTGAGCGGGCAGGAAACACTTCTCTAGAAGAATTAGTAATGTCTTTGCTAATTATGTATGGGGTAGACTTAGGATTCAATATAAAAGTTTTCCAAGAATTATCCAATTTAGTTGAAAAGCACACCAAGGTGGCTGTACCTAAAAACAAACCTATTGTGGGTAAGAATGTATTTAGGCATGAATCTGGAATTCACGTGGATGCAGTTATCGAAGAACCTTTAACTTACGAGCCTTTTTTGCCAGAATTAGTTGGTCAAACCCGTAAAATCGTTTTGGGAAAACACTCTGGATGTCGTGCAGTCAAAGCAAAACTCGAAGAGTGCGGCATAGAAGTTACTAGGGATGAGCTGTGTAAAATAGTTGAAGAAGTAAAAAAAAGTCGAGAAGAAGGTAGATACATTAATGATGAGCTCTTTAACCACATTGTGAAATCTACAAGAGGCCCAGTGGATATTTGATTAATTAATTGAGCATTTACTTTAAATTAACCAATTAAAATTAATTATTTTAATTAATTTTAACTATTTATATTTTTAAAATGACCAAATAATACTGAACACTCAGATTGAGGACTTTAAATGAATATAACCGAAAAAATTCTTGCTAGATCTGCTGGAAAGAGCGAAGTTTCACCTGGTGAGATTATAGAAGCAAAAGTCGATTTAGCCATGACTCACGATGGAACATCCCCCCCTACAATTAAAACCTTTAGACGTGTTGCTGAGAAAGTATGGGATCCTGAAAAAATTGTTATAGTTTTTGATCATAATTTTCCAGCGAATACTATTGGTTCTGCAGAATTTCAGCACATAACTCGAGATTTTGCCCGAGAACAAGGCATAAAAAATATTTATAATCATGGTGAAGGAATATGTCACCAGGTTCTCCCTGAGAAGGGTTTTGTACATCCAGGTAAACTTATCGTGGGTGCAGATTCACATACTTGTACTTATGGGGCCTTTGGAGCATTTGCCACTGGAATGGGAGCTACAGATATGGCTCTAGTCTATGCTACTGGAAAAACATGGTTTATGGTTCCAGAATCAATAAAAGCAGAGATTAATGGGAATTTAGCTGAAAATGTAACTCCAAAAGATGTTATACTCCATATAATTGGAAAAATTGGTGCTGATGGGGCAAATTACAACTCCGTGGAGTACTGTGGCGAAACAATTTATAATATGGGTGTTTCAGGAAGAATGACTGTTGCTAATATGTCCGTTGAAATTGGAGCTAAAAATGGCATTATGAAACCCAATAAAGCAGTTTTAGAATACTTAAAAAAAAGAACTAGGTCTTCTTTTGAGATTTATGAATCCGACCCAGACCATGCTTATTCTAAAGAATTTAATTTTGACGTAAATGATATGGAACCACAAATTGCCTGTCCTCATGATGTAGATAATGTTAAACCTCTCAGCAAAGTTGAAGGAACCCATATAGATCAGGTTTTCATAGGATCATGTACTAATGGTCGTTATGAGGATTTAATGGAAGCTGCTGATGTTTTATCTGGTAAAAAAGTTCATGAAGATGTAAGGATGGTTATAATTCCAGCTTCTGCTGAAATTTATGCAAAAGCAGTTAATAATGGTATTATCAGCACATTCATTGAAGCAGGAGTAATGGTATGTAATCCTGGGTGTGGACCTTGTCTAGGAGGACATATGGGCGTCATAGGTTCTGGTGAAGTAAGTCTGGCCACTACTAACCGTAATTTTAAAGGCAGAATGGGAGATCCAGATTCTGAGGTTTATTTATCTAATGCTGCTGTAGCAGCCAATTCAGCGATTCATGGGGAAATTAGGGGCCCTTAAAATGAGTCTATTTTATGATTAATTTATTAAAAAATTCATTTTATAATCTATTTTTTTATTAAATATTTCATTATTTGAAAAAAGAAAAAAAAAGGGGAAATAAATGGATATAAATGTCATGGATGAAATCAAAAGGATGGAAAAACTAGCAGGAGAGTTATCCAATACTCAAAAGATACTTCTGGCCACTGATGGTTCTGTTACTAGAATATTAGATGTTTTAAAAGGCCATGTCGGTATTAAAACACTAGTTCAAGAATCTCAAATAGCTGATTTGGAAATAGCTGAAATATTAGAAATTAATCCTGGTGATACGGTTAATTATAGGGTTGTAATTATTGGAACTAAAGAACCTCTTATTCATGCTATATCATATATTCCTGTTGATAGATTAAATAATAATTTTAAAGAGGACTTAATACGTGCAGACATACCTATTGGCCGTATATTAAAGAAACATAATGTGGAGTCCAGAAGGGAAGTTGAATCAATTGCTATGGAAGAACCAGACCAACAACTTAAAGACATATTTAACACGGATTCTATGATGCTTACTAGAACTTATAATATAATTAGAAATGGCGAAATTTTAATTAGAATCAAAGAAACATTTCCTATAACTTCTTTTACTAAATAATCTTTAAAATTTATTATAATTTTATTAATTAACTTTATCAAGGATATTTAGTTTTTTCCTCATCAGAATTTTCTTATATCAAATATATTTAATACTGCTAAACCAGTTAATTGATATCAGCATTAATTTAAAATATTTATATTATTCGTAAAAATATAAATATAATTAATAAATTTAAATTACTTAAATAGCATATGAAGGGGATTTAAAATGGGAGTGAAGTTTAAAGATATTGTTTCGCCTAAACCAATTAATTTTGAGGATTTAAATGGCCGTACAGTTGCTATTGATGCAGCTAATAGTATTTATCAATTTTTATCAAGTATCCGCCAAAGAGATGGGTCGCCTCTCATGGATGAGCACGGTAGAGTCACATCTCACCTTAGCGGTATACTTTATAGAACTTCTTCTTTAATGGAAAAAGGAATAAAGCCCATATATGTGTTTGATGGTAAATCTCATTCTTTAAAGGGAGAAACTGTAAGTAAAAGGATTGAAGTACGAAAAGAATCTGAGAAGAAATGGAAAGAGGCATTGGGCAAGGGTGACATTGAAGAAGCAAGAAAATATGCTGTAAGATCATCTAGAATGTCTTCAGATGTGGTTAATGGTTCTAAAAAGTTGCTTGAGCTTATGGGGGTGCCTTATATACAATCGTTGGGCGAAGGTGAAGCGCAAGCATCTTTCATGGTTACTAATGGTGATGCTTGGGCCGTAGCTAGCCAGGATTATGACTGTCTGCTTTTTGGAGCTCCACTTGTCGTTCGTAATTTAACTATTAGTGGAAATTTGGCTGCTCCGGAATTAATGGAACTTGATTTAGTTCTTAAAAGTCTGGAAATTACTCGGGAACAATTAGTTGATGTGGCCTTAATGGTGGGCACAGACTTTAATCCGGGAATTAAAGGAGTGGGTGCTAAAACTGGTTTAAAACTTATTAAACAAGAAAAAGATATATTTGCAGCAATTGAGAAAACTAAGACTTCCCTAGATGAATTTGGTGCAGATCCAGAACTTTTAAGAGAATTATTTTTAAATCCAGAAATTACTAGGGATTATGAACTCAAATGGAGAACTCCTGATCAAGAAGGAATAATAGAGTTTTTATGTGGGGAACATGGCTTTTCAGAGGAAAGGGTTTCCAGTGCTATAAAAAAGATTAAGAAAATGGATTCCACTCAAAAAAGCTTGGAAGACTGGTTTTAGATAAATTGAATATTTTGGAAAATATATTAATAATAATAATCATAATTAATAATCATAAATTCAATGGGACTAAAATAAACTCAATTAATTTAATTTAATTGTAAATCTTTTAAAAATCCTCTTTTTTTAGAGTCTTTTATCAGTCGATGGTATGTTGCATTGCTTTTTAAAGTGTCAACATCGCCGACCATTATCATTTTTCTTCTAGCCCTAGTAAGTGCGACATTAAGTCTCCGCATATCACTTAAAAATCCAATTTCTCTTTTTGAATTACTTCTAACCGTAGATATAATCATAATGTCTTTTTCACGCCCCTGATACCCATCCACCGTTTTCACTTCGACATTGGTTAAAGAGCTAATTAAATTTCTTTGATCATCATAGGGACTTATTATACCTATATTTTCTGATGAAAACCCTGATTTCAGGAATATATTAATAATTATGCTTATAATATCTGCTTCAAGAGGATTTTGAATTGATGTAGAATCTTTTATTCTCTGTTCAAATCTTTCATTAATTTTAGATGTATTTAAAAATATAAATGGGATTTGAGAATCTAATAAATCTCTTTCAACTTCTTTGAACCGATCAATTTCATTTTTTTCAATAATCTCATTTATATTAATTTTAGAGACTATATCATTAAGTGAAATTTTATTTAGGCTTTCCGAAGCTTTTATTTCACCATTATAAAATTCATGATTTGGAAATTCCATTAAAGCAGGATTCATTCGATATTGAACGTTTAGTATGGTGGATTTTTGAGGATATTTTTTTATTAACTCCTCAAAAAGAGTTTTTTGAAGGGTTCGAGCTTTTTGGCTGACTATAGTGGGTGGTAACTGCCTATGGTCTCCGGCCAGAACAAAACGTTTGGCTTTAGAAATAGGTATCAATAAACTGGGAATTGTTGCTTGGGATGACTCATCTATCACAGATAAATCAAATTTTGCTCCTTTTAAATAATCTAATCCTGCTGAAGAATTAGTACAAAGAACTACTGAGCTTTTTTTTAGAATATTTTCCACAATATTCTTTTCAATTGCACGTATTTTTTCTTGGTTTTGATCCACTTTTTGATTATTTTCTATCCAGCGGGCCATTGATATCATTACATTGGGTGAAACTCCCCTGGAACCTCTTTTTTTAACTGCATTTAGAAGTATTTGGGTATCGCTCAATCCTCTACGAAGCCCAGGCAATGGTTTTGTATTTTTGTCTCGTTCACTAATAATTTTTTTAATTCCATCTTTTAGATGATTTATTTGTGAATTCAGTGGATGATTTTCTACTTGATATGCCAGAGTATACTTTATATTTTTGCGAGAAGCTCTCTGAGGATGGCCTAACCTAACACAATCAATTTCACCATTACAATCATCTCTGGATTTATTTTTGTCCCTTTTTTTATCTTCAATTTTATATTCCTCTGAAATGGCCATAGATAATCCATCTAAAATATTATCCACTGCCGTGTTGCTTTCGGCTGTGGCCAGTATTTTATTCCCTTTTTTGACTTCTTGTCGAATCAACTCTCTTAAAGTCCGAGTTTTCCCGGTTCCAAATGGCCCATGAATTAAAAAGAAGTCATCTGTTGCCATAGCAGAGGAAACTGCATTCATTTGAGATTTATTAATTTGAATATCTTTAAATGGAATATTTTCAAATGAATTAGGGGGATTAATATCTATTATAGATGGTGTTTTTTCTGTTCCCAATAGAAATTCCAGCGCTTTTTCTCCTGAAAAACTTAAATTGTTCAAATTTTCTTTCATTCGGCGAAAGGTTATATCATTAGCATATAAATCTATTCTAACATTTTTTAAGGCCCACTGAGGAACATTTTCCAAGGCTATAGTTATAAAACGTTTTCCTTTCTCAGTAACTGTTCCAGTCAGGTCGCTTTTTAAGGGATTGCCACGACTGATGAGCACCAAGTCCCCCACATTAATTTCACTTTCAAAAGACTTCTTTCTACCATATTTAACCAGATTAAATCCGAGCTCTTTACCTACAATCTTCCCACTAAGATTATTTATGGCCCTACCCACACTTTCCCTTTTATTGGGAGATAGTCTTCTTATTTCATTCATCATGAAGCTAATTTCTGCTTCTTGCTCCATTTCAACGAGTTTAAGAAGATTTGAAATATATTGATATTATGGATATGCCTCCATCATTCTATGAATTTTTATTCAATAGGTATTAGAAATTTTTAGTTTTTTTAGATAATTGGGATTGATGAAATTAAATAAAATTAAAATGGTGGATATTCTCCAAAAAATTTACGAGCATAATGTCTGGCGGTTTTTACTTGCTGAGGATAATATTTAGAGATATTTGTTTCCAACTCTGACCTATTATTGGACTCTGCAAGAATTTTAAGAATTTTTAAATATATATCTAAAGATTCTTCTGGATTTTGACATTTATTTTTTGGATAAGAACAATCATTATTTGTAATACAAGGCATTTCCAAGGTTAAACAAATATCTTCTCTTTTAAATGAACTAGTTCTTAGGTAAGGTGATACAGATCCCATTAAAACTCCTTTTTCAAGCTCAATTAAAGGAGGAACACCCGATATTTCTTCACGGTGGAGGTCAATCAGTTTTTCATAGCTTTTATGATGATAACAATGAGTTTCCACATACATTTCGGGCCGGTAATAGTTTATTAACCTTAAAATTTCTTTTCCCATTTTACTTTGATAATAATTGCTATCTAAGGTGCTTATATACTTGCTTTGATCACAATTATAAATAATAAGTTGGCCGGTTTTAACATCAGAGCTTTGAATTCTTTTTAAAGCTTTAATAGTACTAAATCCTTCTTTCCCATGAACTCCACCTACAAAAAGTCGCTTAATTCCCGGCCCTTTATCTATAAGTTTGAAAAAACTCATTAAATCTCCTTCTGCTATGTAAACTGAAAATTACATTTTAGAATGCTTTAAAATCAATTCAACTATCTAAACTATCTACTTAAGAGAAATATCATTAAACTAATAACCTATGGTGGAATACGGATATCTAAAATCAATTATCAAATTATGCTTTGAATCAATTATTTTATATTCAATAAAAAATCTTTAAAAAAAATAATAAAAGGAACTAAGTTCCTTCTTCCCAATTATCTAAATAATCAATTTGGCGAGGACTTAATTCATCTATTTCAATATCCATGGCAGCAAGTTTTAATTTAGCTACACTGAAGTCGAGTTCATCAGGGGCCCGGTGCACACCATGATTCAAATCTTCATTTAATATATGTTTGGCTGAAAGAGCCTGCATAGCAAAACTCAGATCCATGATTTCTGCGGGATGACCTTGACCTCTTTCTGATGCTAAATTAACTAATCTTCCATCAGCTAACAAGTATAATAAACGCCCATCTTCCATTTCAAATTCATCAATGTCTACTTTAACCTTTTTCTCGGACACTGAAAGTTTTCTTATATCATCTTGGTTTATTTCCACGTTAAAGTGTCCAGAATTGGCCATAACACACCCATCTTTCATGTATTTAAAGTCATCTCCAGATACAACATCAATATTTCCAGTCACTGTCAAAAGGATATCTGCTTGTTTAACGGCTTCTCGAACCGGCATAACTCTAAATCCATCCATTTTAGCTTCAAGGGCTCTTATTGGATCTATTTCAGTGACTATAACATTGCCGCCTAATCCCAGAGCACGCATAGCAACTCCTCTTCCACACCAACCGTAACCACATACTACCACGGTTTTACCCGCGATTAACATATTGGTGGCTCCCATGATTGAATCAAAGGTGGATTGTCCGGTTCCATATCTATTATCAAAAAGATATTTAGTATAGGCATCATTCACAGCCATAACTGGGAATTTTAATGCTCCGTCTTCAGCCATGCTCTTTAAACGATGGATTCCAGTGGTGGTTTCTTCACAAGCACCTTTAATTTTGCTTAAAAGCTCTTTTCTTTCTCTATGAACTAAAAAGATCATGTCTGCTCCGTCATCAATTAAAATGTCCGGGTCGTGATCAAGAACTTTATGAATGTTTTGATAGTATTCCTCGTTAGTTTCTTCTCTCCAGCCGTACATATTCAATCCAAGGGCTGCTCCAGCAGCAGTGGCATCATCGTGGGTTGAAAGAGGATTACATCCAGTCATAGCTACTTCAGCCCCTCCAGCTTGCAAGGTTAGCCCTAAATTAATGGTTTTAGGTTCTAAATGCAGACAAGAGGCAATGGTGATCCCTTCAAAAGGTTTGGTTTTTTCAAATTCTTTTTTAATGTGCTCTAAAACAGGCATGTGTTTTTGTACCCATTCTATTTTTTGTTTACCTTGGGGTGCTAGTGAAATATCTTTTACATCATAGGGCATTGTATCACCGTTATTTTTTAATAATTCATATCAAGATGATTTTTTTTAAAGGAATCTTATTATATTTCTATTATTTATTTCAATAGTTTAATATCACTTTAATTTCTATAAATATTTTCTTTATTAGGACATTATTTATTAGCCATTTAATTTAAAAATATTTTATTGAAATATATTAACTTGTTTAAAATATATTTATGAATGGATTTAAAATTATAAATATAATAAATATCAGTTCTTGAACTGTGCTTTGATTTTGTGGTGATTCAGTGATTTATTTTATCCGAAAATGAGTAAAAATTATTTAAAATTAATTATTTTAAAAAATAGCAGAATTAATTAATTAAACGAAAATTAATAACAAAATTAAATTAATAACAAAATTAAATTAATAAAAAATTAAGAAGAGATTTTAATTCTCTTCTTTGTTTAAAACTTAATGGTACTGAACCATTTCAGTTTCGTTTTTTGCTGGTTTTACCTTTTCCATGGCTTTTTTGAAGTAGGCCATAGTAACAGTTTCTGCATCCAGATTATCCCTTAGAGTTAACATGGCTGCTTCCCGGCACACAGATTCTATATCTGCACCGACATATCCTGCACTGGATTTGGCAAGTTTTTCAATTTCCACATCGTCATCCAGAGGCATTTTTTTGGTATGGACCTTAAATATGGCCAGTCTGCCTTTTTCATCAGGATCTCCTACTTCGACATGCCTATCAAACCTTCCAGGTCTTAGAAGAGCAGAGTCCAGCATGTCTGGTCGATTAGTAGCAGCAATAACGGATACATCTTGTAATTCTTCCATACCATCGATTTCAGTAAGCAGTTGATTTACAACTCTCTGAGTAACCCCTGAATCTGATGATGAACCGCTTCTGGTTGCAGCAATGGAATCTATTTCATCAAAGAAGATTACAGTTGGGGCTGTTTGTCTGGCCTTTTTGAAAACTTCCCTAACACCTTTTTCAGATTCCCCTACCCATTTAGATAGTAATTCAGGACCTTTAACAGATATAAAGTTAGCATCACTTTCATTGGCTACTGCCTGGGCCAGGAGGGTTTTTCCAGTACCTGGGGAACCATGAATGAGGACGCCTTTAGGTGGCCTTACTCCAAACTTCTCGAAGTTTTCTGGATACTTTAAAGGCCATTCTACAGCTTCTTTGAGTTCTTGCTTAGCACAGTCTAGTCCACCTATATCGTCCCACTTAATATCTGGGACCTGTACCAGAACTTCTCTAAGTGCAGATGGTTGAATTTCTTTTAAAGCCTCTTTGAAGTCTGATTTATTTACAATCATCTTCTTTAAGATTTCTTTAGGAATTTCTTCGTCTGTTTTAATATCTGGTAGTACTCGGCGGAGAACTCGCATGGCTGACTCTTTACAGAGTGATTCAAGATCGGCGCCAACAAATCCGTGGGTTATGGTGGATATTTCGTCAAGATCCACATTTTCATCTAGGGGCATACCTCGAGTATGAATCTCCAGTACTTCTTTTCGACCTTCTTTATCAGGCACTCCGATTTCAATTTCCCTATCAAATCTACCTGGTCTTCTTAAAGCACCATCAAGTGCATCTGGCCTATTTGTTGCCCCAATAACAACAACCTGTCCTCTAGCTTTAAGACCATCCATTAAGGTCAGTAATTGGGCTACAATTCTGCGTTCCACCTCACCACTAACTTCTTCTCTTTTTGGTGCAATGGCATCCAGTTCATCAATGAATATGATTGACGGCGCATTTTCTTCTGCTTCTTCAAAGAACTCTCTTAACCGTTCTTCTGACCCTCCAACATACTTACTCATGATTTCTGGTCCGTTTATGGTTATGAAGTGAGCGTCACTCTCATTGGCCACGGCTTTGGCCAGCAAAGTTTTTCCTGTTCCTGGAGGACCATGCATAAGCACACCTTTAGGTGGTGAGATTCCTAATCTTTCAAAGAGTTCGGGTCTCTTTAAGGGTATCTCTATCATTTCCCTTACTTTCTTAACTTCTTCTTTGAGGCCTCCGATATCCTCATAAGTCACATCAACCAGGTTTTTAACACCTTCGATTTTAGAAACATCTACGGGTGATGTCTGAATTTCCACTTCAGTCATTTGAGTTACTTTAACTACTCCACTGGGCTTGGTGGACACCACGGCCAGCTTTATTTCTCCAAGAGGGGATACGTCCACCATATCTCGGAAAAATTCATCAAATAAACTTCCGCTACCTGGCATTCTACTCGGAGCTTGTTGTTGTCTTATTCCGGATACAATTATGTCTCCTTTAACCAGTGCTCGGTTAAGGAATGCAGACCTCACATCCCCCCTTACCATTATTTCATGTTCTACTGGCGCTAGAACTACTTTTTGAGCATCTTTTACTTCTGCTCTACGCACAGTAACTTCTTCTCCAATGGAAGCACCAGCATTTTTTCTCATATATCCATCTATTCTTATTATTCCCAGACCTATGTCTGATTGGGAAGATATTACTGCTGCGGCAGCAATTTTTTTCCCACTTATTTCAATTATGTCCCCGTCTAGAAGATCCATTTTTTGCATGCATGCTGGATCTATCCTTGCTATTGATCTACCAACATCTGATTGAGATAAAGCTTCAGCAACTTTTAAATTCATCTCTTTTTTATCCATAAAAACACCCCGCTTTTATGCTTTTAATAAGTAATTTTTATTAATTATTTGTTTTTAGTATAAAATATAATTTTAGTATTTGTAATTGGATTATGCAATTTATTTAAGATTAATTCTATTTCAAACTAAATCAAAACAATTCTTTGCAAAATCTTTTAGTAAACTTTTGTTACTATAATACAATATATGTTCATTACTTATAAATATTTCGGTAGTTATATATGAAATGCGGATTTTTTTCATAAATTATCCTATAAAAAAATAATCCTGAAAATTTAAAAAATAGGTAAAAAAGTTTTATTAAAAAAGTAATTTGATTTTAAAATTAAATAAATTCTAAAATTATCTTGAATGAATATAATAATAAAAATAATAAAATAAATTACCTTATAATGGCCCCAAATCCTTTTAGAAGATTTTCAACTTCCCTAACAAAACGAGCCTCCAGGACTTTATAACTGAAGGTGATGCTTATTTGATTGTCATCAATTTGTTCGCCTTGATAAATATCCATTACAGATGTGCTGACCACTCCTTCCAAATTAGAAATAGCGGAAGCTATGATTTGAGGATCGCAATGGGATGGAAAAATGACAGAAATATGGTATTCATATTGTTTTAAATTGTTTAATTTCCAATCTTGCACTTGGGAAGGAGATAAAACTTCAATATTAGCGATCTTTAACTTTAAAGTCTTTTTACCAGAAATCAGAGTCACAAAATCGGGCGATATCTCTTTTAGAATTCCGTAGTGTGTTTTTCCAGAATAAATATGGCGAAGAAATACTTCACTATTAATTGATTCTTTAAGAGCACTTATTTCTTGATTAAGTGCAGAAATAACTTTATCAGATCTACCTAATGCTGCCTCAATATCATCCATATTTTTAGCAGCAGAGCTCATGGCATTAACAAATTTAGTCTGATTATTGTTAATTAACATATCATTAAGCTCATTAATAGTTTCCATAAATATTTCTCGAGCTTGATAAGCGTAATCTGTCTGAGTCTGTATGGAATAAACCAAATAGGGATTTTGGGCCACAATTCGGGATATGATATCAAGCATGAGATTATATATGGGGCTGGCAAATTTTCTGGATTCTTTAATATCCAAATTGAGTTTTTTTATAGCAGATGATATGCTGATATATGCAAAATGGGTTAGTACTTGAACCACACTCATCATTTCGTCATGTTTTTCAGGTGTGGTTACTAAAACCCTTGCTTTATGATCTTCTAGAAATTTAAAAATAGTTTCAAACCATTCAGATTCCTGCAAAGGTGTAAGAACAATCACCTGCCCTTCCAGGGACCTTACCCGTGGGCCAAACATGGGGTGGGATGGTAAAAAGTAAGCACCTTCTGCAAGATATTCATGCATCAAAATGGCTGGTTTTTCTTTTACAGAAGTTACATCCATTAAAAGTGAACCTTTGCTCATATGGGGTGCCACTTGCTTAATTACAGATTCTGTACTCTCAATGGGCACAGATATTATAACTATATCACTTTCACCAGCAACTTTTTGATTATCACTGCTGTATTTAACATCTAGTTTTTTAGAAATAGCGTTTCCACTAAGCTCATCTCTAGATGTAATGGTAACCTGAAAGCCTTTTTCTTTTAAAAAAGAAGCTATCCACATTCCCAATCCTCGAGTACCACCTATTATGGCAATTTTCATTTTAACCTCAAAATATATTAAAATTGTTAATTTTCATATTTAATATTCATAAAATGTTCATCACAACGAATTAGCTGGGAGCTTTATTTTTAGCTGCTTTACTAGCAATAAACCCGGTTAGAGCCCCTAAACCAAAGCTCAATAAACATAATATTATAAAACCCGTGATAAAACTTCCTAAATCAACGGTTACTAATGATGATATTTTGTAAGGCATTTCAGGACTTCTAAATATGCCGTTTAAAAAGAAAACCAGAACTCCCAAAATAAGAGCAGCAATAGCACCAACAATGGTGTGTCTTTCTTTATAACGGGTTAAGTAAGTGGCCATGAAACCGGTAACAGCAATGGCAAATATGCCATCAAAGAATACTGAGATTATAAAACCTATGATAATGCTAACGAAAACAGCAGAGCCTGCCGAATAATCACTCATTTTTCGCTCTCCTTGTAAATACTAATTATTTAGAAGCTTATTTTATATTCAATTAATTAACATTTTATATTATTTATTCATTTATTCTTTTTTTATTCTTACTTAATTCCTTCATTTATATTCATTTATCTAAAAAAATTTAAAAATCAATATTGTTTATAATAAATAACCGATTTTCAGTATTTAAATTAAATATTATTTATAAATTAAAAATAAATAGATATAACTTCTGATTAATATTAAAATTGAACTTAGTAAATAATTGCTTGAAAGTATAACTAATTAATTTATAATAAATTAAAAACTTCAGAACTAAAATATTAATAATTTAATTTCATTTAAAAAGAGGTAGAATAATGCGTATAGTATATCAGGATATGAAAAAAGGCGTTATAGAGCTGGTTCCTGAGACATTGGATGATTTATGGCATTTATCTCACATAATTGAAAAAAATGATATCATTTCCTCAAAAACGACTCGCAGGATTCAAGATACCTCTGGAGAAAAAATTAGAAGTGATAGAGGAATCAAAAAAACTTTTTACCTGGGCGTACTGGTTGAAAGCCTTAATTTTCATATTTACACGGGTAAACTGAGGGCCACAGGCGTAATTGAAAAAGGCCCTGAGGATCTAATACCATTAGGTTCACACCACACCCTAGAAATAAAACTAAATATTCCTATTCGCATAATGAAGGAAAAATGGTCGAGATGGACCATTAAGAGATTAAAACAAGCTATTGAAGCTTCAAAAAAATTGTCTGCCATAATTCTTGTTTTAGAGGATGACGCCGCAGATATGGGTCTTATAAGACAGTTTGGTGTGGAATATTATGGTCCTTTAATTGGACACATATCTGGAAAAAGAATTGAACAAAAGGATAGGCGAAAAAACGTTGTTCTATTCTATGAAACCGTAGTGGATGCATTAAAAAAATTCAAAGAAGTCCAAACTATAGTTATCGCAGGCCCAGGTTTTGTTAAAGGAGATTTTCATTCATATCTAACCGAAAAACACCCTGAAATTGCCAAAAAAACTATTTTAGAAAGCACAGGTACTGGTGGAAGAGTAGGGATTGGTGAAGTTTTAAAGAAAGGTACTGTTGAGAAAATAACTGCTGAAAACAGGGTGGCCTGGGAAATGCGTTCGGTAAATAAGGTCTTAGAACAAATTTCTAAATCTTCATCTGCAGTCGCCTATGGTAAAAAACAGGTGGTAAACGCAGTTAATGCTGGTGCTGCAGAACAGTTGCTGGTTCTTGATAAAATGGTCCGTCAGGAAGATTTAGAAAAAGTTATGGATATGGTAGAGCGTATGAATGGGGAAGTTATCATGGTAAGCAGTGAACATGAGGGTGGAAAACAATTAGAAGCTTTAGGTGGAATGGCTGCTCTTTTAAGATATAATTTGACTAATTAAATTCAAAATGTGAATAAGGAGTAGAATGTTCATATAATATGATTATCAGCATCATTTTATGAGGAATAGAATTTTTGAGGAGTTATATGCAGAATTTTAAGGTTATGGTGAATGGAAATGAAATAGAATCTTCAGGTATGGTTAAAGATGCCATTCACCAGTTAGGAATAAATATTTCTAAATTCTCTTGTGAGGATCCTAAAGAATCAAGTATAATACCAAAACAAGAGTGTCTTTTTGTTCCATGTGATTGTGGAGGTTGCTGGGCCTGTGTTATTGAAGTAAATGGTCAGATGGCTCTATCCTGCAACACTCCCCTGGAAAATGGCATGCAAATTAACACTTTCAAGAAGTTTAAAACACCTTTAAGGGTGATCAGTGGTTTTGGGGTCCATAGGGTTGGTGGTGTGGGCACTCCTTATAATTTAAAGAAAAATTTAGAACCTATTGAAGCTATTTGTTTCACCCATGGCTGTAATCTTAGATGTCCCCAATGTCAAAATGATCTGGTAGCATTTACCAGCAAGGGAAATTTACTTGAACCGGAAGAAACAGCGCAAATTTTATTGGGACTTCAGGATTTGCATGGTTTAGATACCATTGCTTTTTCTGGAGGAGAAAGCACTTTAAACCGCAAATGGGTCATAAAAACTTTGAATTCAATCATACGATATGACAAGAATGTTAATATTCATATTGATACTAATGGAACTATTTTAACTCCTAAATACATCGATGAGTTGATAGATTCTGGAATGAATCGTATTGGGATTGATTTAAAAGGAATTAATGTAAAAACATTTCAGAATATCACTGGAGTAAGTGACCACCAGTTGGCAGTGAAGTACCTTGAAAACTCATGGAATGCTGTCAAATACATTGCGGATAATTATAAAATGGACTACGGACTTGAAGAAAAAATATTTAAAGATTTTGATAAAGATAAGAATAATAATGATAAAAATGGGGATAAGGAAATAGATAATTCTGATGATCCAAAAATTTTCATGGGAATTGGAATTCCTTATAATAGTTCTTTGATTTCAAAAAAAGAAATAATGGAAATAGGTAATGCCCTAAAAGATATAAATCCCTATATTCAAGTATGTGTTCTGGATTATAGGCCTGAATTCAAAAGAATGGATTTGAAAAAACCGGATTTTAATGAAATGAAAGAAATAAAAGATATTCTTAATGAAACTGGTCTTAAAACAGTCATTATTCAAACAGAAAAAGGCCATTTTGGCCCATAGGATTAAATTTTATTAATATTCATGGAATTTAAATTGTTTAATTAAGTTATTTAATCAAAAAGTAAGCTGATGTATTTCATAATCGGTGCAAGAATGCTAATCGAAATTTTAGAAGCAGGAATCCTATCCGCAGGGTTAACTATTATTTTTTACATATTAATAAGACAATTAGGGAGCAAGGGAAAAATTAAAAATCTTTATTCATCAGTAAGGGGCGGTACTCCTCGTGCAGTAGGAATAGCCCCATTTTTAGTCTTAATAATTTTCTTAAACCCAAATTATTCGTATATTGTAGCTGTAATGGGAATATTGGCCTTTCTAGATGATTTAACTGGTCGAAAAAAGATTAAAAGTTTGCCTGTAGAATTAGGACAATTATTCCGGGGATTGGGAATTTTAATGGTTGTAATTCTGGGATATCCTTTGTTAGGTCCTTCTTCTATTTTAGTTGCCTTAATGATTCAGCCATTGAATATTGCGGACATGCAGCCGGGATCAGCTTGTAGCACTATATTATTCATGTCTGGAACAGTAATTCTACTTTATTTAATCTCTGGAAACTTTGATGCTTCTTTATATTTCACTCCACTTCTAATATTGGCTGTATGTGTGGGATATGCTCCTTTAGATTATAATGGAAAGATCATGATGGGAGAAGTAGGAAATCATTCATTTGCAATAGTTTTGGGAATAATGTTCTATTTGTATGGTGGTTTTATGGGCCTTTTGATCTTATTTTTAATAACAACTGCTCTGATAGCTATAATTCGAAGAAATAATCTCCAAATTTTCCTGGAAAATAAACTGGGAATTGAAAACCCCACATTTGGGGATTATTTTATGGATGTCCTCACGGGTGGGGGATTAGGTGACTTATTCCGTAAAATAATCTTCAAAAAAAGAAAAATTTCTATAAAAAATGGGTTTTTAATAAAAATAGGATTTAGAAGGCTTTTTTATAACCCTTTTTAATTATAATTCTTTTTAAATAATTTTTAAATATCCTATTTTCGTACCTATTTTGTCTTAATTTAATTAGTGAACTTCGGAATTTTATAAGTTATAGTTTTTAAATTAACTCTTTCTTTTAAGAGACCAGGTTGCTAATAAGAAGAATACTGCAAATAAGATTAAAGCCAGAAAATCAGACCATACTTGTGCAAAACCTCAACCTTTAAGCATAACGCCTCTACAAGCATCAAATGCGTAGCTGGGAGGAACTAAATAAGATATGGGCCTTAACCATATTGGTATCGCTTCCACCGGCCAGAATACTCCAGATAATAAAAAAACTGGTAAATTATATAAGAAAAGAAATTTGTAAAAGGAATAAATTGTAAAAATATGAATTAATTAACTTCACTCTAAATTTTCACCCTATAATTAATATCAGAATAAAATATCAGAATAACAAATCTCAAATAACCATGATTTTAGAATACTTAGACTTATTTAACCATTAGAAATTTATTATTATTATTATTAATTAGAAATTATTTAACTCAAGGTGATTTCATGAAAGCTTTATTAATGATTACTGGCCGAGGAATGGGAGGAGATGCTGTAACTGCTATAAATATAGCTCGAGCACTGGAAAAAAAAGGAATTGATTGTGAATATGCTCTGGACCACACGGCACCAGGCCTTTTATTGGAGAAAGCAGGAATTGAATGGCATAAAATAAGCATTCCTCAGGCGGGAGGACACGCGGCCACCAAGGGGAAGCTGGCTAAAGCTGCCTTTAAAACCACTAAAGCTTCGCTGGAAGCATTCAAACTAATCAGAAAAGTAAAACCCGATGTTGTAGTGGGGATTATTGGAGGCGGAGCCATTATCGGATGTTTATCTTCTAAAATGGCCAGGGTGCCGTCAGTTGGAATTTTAATAACTCCTACTGATGCTAAAGTATGCACCAGACTCAATGCCAACATTGTATTGCCTGAATCAAACCTTTTCCAGCAAAATTTGACCCAAGAAAATATTTATAAGGCTTATTCTCCTATCAATCCGGACGTAATTGGGGGAGATAAAAGAAAAGCCTTAAAAAAGATGCCAGAATCATTTGACCCTGAAAAACCTACTTTATTGTTTTCTTCAGGCTCATCTCTTTTTGAAATAACTGCACAAGCTGCTCAAAACATTTCTTTAAGTGATATTGATGCTAATATTCTGGTGGTGGGTTATCCCCTGGAAGATGAGTTTTTAAAATATCTTGAAGGAGATAATATAATTTATTTAGGTTATGTGGATTGGATACAAGACCTTTATGACCTAGCAGATGTTTCCATATTATCTGATGATGGGGTAATGATTCATGAGGCCATTGCCTGCAAAGTGCCTATTGTAGCTTTAACCGGAGTTAAATACGGTAGATATCACAATATGGCTGCTGTATTTCCAGGGGCCGTTTTAGAAAGTCCAATTAATGAATTAGAAGAAAAAATTAAGGATGCTCTGAACAATATATCTGAAATGAAAGCAGAAGCTCAGAGTTATGGGGAAGATGTTTTAAATTCCGGAAATAAAGTGGCTGATATTATCATAAAAGAATCAAAAAAGAAAGACTAGGATTTTATTTAAAAAAATTTAATTTATTTAATAATCCGTATTTTATCAGTATTTTATCAAAATATTAAAAGATTTATTCTTTTGAACAGGGAATACAGACTTTAATTCCCTCAACTTCTTTTATTCGGTGTTCTGAAACTAATTCTCCACATTTTTGGCAATTAATGGATTTAAAGATGGAAGCTTTAGGGGGCAGAGCCATATTTACTTTTTCTGCTTTGAATATATTTTTCCCATCCATTTCCAGTATTTTATTGGCCACTGACTGCACTTTCTCATTTAAAAGTTCTTTTTCGGCTGCGCTGGCTTGTCCAGAAGAGACTTTTTTTCTTAAAATACTCAATTGAGGGTCTATTTTATCCATTTCAAATGAATCTTTCAAAGAAATTCTAATACCTTCTCCAGAGGATCTATTCAGGAATTTATAAACCTGTTTTCCATAGTCATTGAAAATAAGATTCCCTTTACCAAAGGTACAACCAGTCAAAACTTGAATGGCATCCACAGCACAACTATCATTTTCCACAATGGTCACTATTTCTTCGTCTTCAGATCTGGTGGAAGAAAGCATATTAATGCCCATTTGAGCTGCTTTATAACCCAGTGCAGATCCAGGACATACATGGCCATGGAAACTGGTCACTTCACTGAAATCTTTTATATTGTTGTTATTTTTAGTATTATCAGATTTTCTTTGCATTTTTTCCTCTTATTTCTTATTTTATTTATTTAACTGATATCTAAATTTTTATTAAATTATTTAAAATTTTTCAGTTTTTTACCTGTAAAAACTATAGTATCGTAAATTTTAGTATTTTCAAGACTAATATTTGCCAAAAAATCTCATCAATTTATAAATAGAATCTGTAGATGGGTGTGCTTCTATGAAATTCTCGAAATCATAGGTTTTATGGCCTAAGCGCAGCAGCATAGAGATATAGGCCATATTGTGCCGTGCGGAAGGTGTTATGGAGTACAATTTTTCCAATGACCCACTGTCTAAATCAACTTCCATCTGTGTAAAACCGGTTTTGCGGGATAGGACTTTCCAGAAAGATCCTGGTCCAGCAGTGCCTGGAATTTTACCAGTTACTATATTTTCAACGGGCTGACCATTAGAATTTTTATTCTTAGGAGTATTTTTTGAATTTCCTGGACCTAAAAATGCCACATCATAATCCAATGAAATAGAATGGGGCACATATTCGTAATTCGCCTGGGCAGAAATTCCTAGCGCGTTCCTAGCTGCCACTATACCTTCCATACGGGCTATGGGTGTGCTCCCTATTCCACCTACTACATCTCCCGCGGCATAAATATTCTCATGGCTGCTTTGCATTTTTTTATTTACCAAAATTTCTCCCCTATGGCCTTTTTTCACCAAACCATCTACTAATTCCGAATTAGGAATAGTTCCAGTAGCCATGAGTACGGTTCCTTCAAATATACCTTCACTGGTCACTGCACCTTCTTCACTTATTTCCACTACATCAACATTTTGGTGAATATTCACTTTTTCTAAAAGATTTTTGGCCACGAAATCACTTACTTCAGAATCAAGGACATTTAAAAATCCAGTTCTACATAAAACATGTACTTCGGATCCTAATGAGGAGAAAATTCCTGCGAATTCCGCAGCAATCACTCCACTTCCTACAATTATCAATTTTTCAGGTAATTTTTCCAAATCAAGGATATCAGAGTAAGTTAAAGCCATATTTGCTCCAGGTATAGGTGGATAAAATGGCCGAGTACCCGTGGTAATAATCAGCTTGTCATAATGGATTTCCTGGGCATTGACTTTTACAAATCCATCATTAAGAATTGCTTCTCCGTAAATTAGCTCTACTTCAGCTTCCAGTATCTCTTTTTCACTCACGTGCCTTAATTTGTTAAGGGTTTCTTTTACCCCATTGGCCACATTTTTATACTCCAATTTCGGGTTTATATTTAGTATTCTCATCTTCTGAAAGTTTTCAGCATCATTTAAGAAACGGGCCACATCTACCAGCCCACAAACCATCATACACCCTTCATTTAAGCAAGTGCCACCCATATGTTTTTTTTCAATTAAGGTGATATCTTGATCTAATTTTGACAATTCCAGTGCTGCAGCACGCCCGGCAGGGCCTCCTCCAATTATTACTACTCTCATTAAATGACTCCTTTACTTTCAGTGTTTATTTTATATTTCAAGCTAATATTTTGAAATTTTTAGATGGAATTATTTATGATGCTAATGGGAATACTACTTATAAAAATTTCAATCCTACAAATCTTTATATGTAATGTTCTTTACTAAATTTATTAGTTAATACTAATTTAAATTTTGAGATTAGCTTAGAATTAGTATTAGTGAATAACTCACGTTTTAACTTAGAATTTAAAATAGCGACTAAAGATATTCTAAAAAAATATTCTAAATCTTTAAACTGAATATTAAATTATATAAATTTAAAAAATTTAAATTTTTGTAAAATTAAAAATGGAGAGTATTTTATGTGCATTGCGGCACCTGCTCAAATAATAGAAATTAATGATAGTGACAAAATAGCTGTTGTAGACTTTGGTGGTGTAAGACAGCAAGTAAAATTGGATTTAGTGGAAGATGTGGAAGAAGGGCGTTATGTACTGGTCCACTCGGGTTATGCTATTGAAGTCATGACTGATGAAGCTGCTAAAGAATCTTTGGAAGCATGGGACGAACTTTTAAAAGTCCTTGATGAAGAAGACCAGCAAAATTTGTAATTTATAGTTACAAAAACAAATTTTTTAGGCTTAATTAAGTTTTAAAATGCTTAATTGAAGCTAATTTATTCTTTTTGAGTTATTTTTTTAGATTGATTTTATTTTATCAAGTTTCTAATGGATTTAAAAATAATCTGGAATCAATCCATTCATGCCCTATTTAATATATGGAAACTCTTTTAACGCCTTTTATATCCAGAAATTTACTTAGAAGTTCGCCAGGGATTGATTTTTCAGTTATTATTGTTAATTTAGGAATTTCTTCTAATTCCGGATCTCCTGCATGGGCCTGACGTATACTTATGTTATTGGAGGATATTAATTGGGTGGATTGTGCTAAAATCCCTGGATTTCCTGCTTCTGCCTCTATTTCGACTACTCCAAATTCTAAATTTTTTGCTACCTTTTTTAAAAGGGCTCCCGCGGGCATAATGCTTCCAAAAATTTCTGAGAGCTCATCATCAGCCAAAATAACTTCTACTGTTGATTTAATACTGCGCCGATCCACATTTACAGCTCTGGCTAGGGCCACATCACTAATTTCAACATCTTCACAGTATATTTTCCCGTTGTAATTAACTCGGAGGCCTAATTTAACGATTTTTCGAGCTACATTCATTCTAGCAGGGTATTTTTCAAACTTATGCTTTATTTTGTTCCACATACTATCTCCAATTATCAATATTCAATCATTAATATTCAATCCAATTTATTTAGCAAAAATTAGCAATGTAATTCTTTAAAATCCTATTGTTTACACAATTATATAAACTTGCGTACAAATGAACATTTATGTACAAAAAAGGTTTAAATAGTACTTTATAGTATAGGACAATTAGTTGTTATAGATTTTATTTGGTTATTATTTATGATGAATTCAAAATTGACCAATTGTTTACCAAAATTGTTTAAATTATAAAAAATTAATTATTAATGGAGATAGGCGTAAAAATGAGCAGGAGTGAATGTTTTTGGCGATATTAAATTAAAAGCCCTTAAAACAATACCATTGGATTTTAACGATCCATTTGAATTATTTAAAAAGATTTATTCTAAATATTCCAGTACTTTTTTATTAGAGTCCATGGAAAGTGACAGTGGTTTGTCCAGATATTCTTTTTTAGGGTTTAAACCAGAATTAACCCTAACTGCCAAAGAAGGATTTTTAGAAATTAAAAAAGAAGATGCTGTAGAAGAATTTGATACAGAAAATCCTTTCAATGAAATAAGATCATTAATCCACAGAGGAAACAATAGAAAAGGATTCTGTGGGGGTTTGGTGGGATATGTTTCTTATCAAGCGGCCCGATTTTTTGAACCAGTCAACTTAAGCCCTGGAAAATTCCCTGATTTTGAATTTGGTTTGTTTTTAGACGGAATTATATTTGACAAGCTTTCTAGTCGCTGCCAGTATGTTACTCTAGGCCAGAACCGGGTGGAAGAAGTTCTAAGAACTGCCCGGGAAGATTATATCTTAGAAGACAAAATGTATTTTAAGAATGATGGAAGATTTTTCTCACAAAACCAATATGAAAAAATGGTTTTAGAGACAAAAGAAAGAATAAAAGAAGGCGAAATATTCCAAGGGGTTATTTCCAATGCCCAAAAATATAAAATTTCCGGCAATAAACTTTGTTTCTATGATACTCTAAGAAAAATGAATCCTTCGCCTTACATGTATCATGTGAAACTTGATGAGAGAGAAATAATTGGATCCAGCCCGGAAATGCTGGTTCGAGTTGAAAATAGGGAAGTAGAAACATTTCCTATAGCTGGAACCCGTCCTCGTGGTGAAAATACTGCTCATGATAATCAACTGGCCCAGGATCTTCTTAATGATGAGAAGGAAAAAGCAGAACATTTAATGCTGGTGGATCTAGCCCGTAATGACGTGGGAAAAGTCAGTGACTTTGGAACAGTTAAAGTTCCAGAATATATGGATATAAAGAAGTTTTCCCATGTCCAGCATATTTTATCAAGGGTAACTGGGAATTTACAAAAGGAAAAAACCGCGGTTGATGCTTTTTCAGCCATATTCCCTGCAGGAACGGTTAGCGGCGCTCCAAAAATAAGGGCTATG
The DNA here is from genome assembly GCA_030656015.1 of Methanobacteriaceae archaeon. Lineage (NCBI taxonomy): Archaea > Methanobacteriati > Methanobacteriota > Methanobacteria > Methanobacteriales > Methanobacteriaceae > Methanobacteriaceae archaeon. The sequence goes on along the minus strand of JAUSNX010000010.1, from coordinate 98,195 downwards.
GAAATTATTGAGGAAATGGAAGGTCAGCCTCGTGATGCTTATGCTGGAGCTTTAGGATACTTTTCATTAAATGGAAATGCTAATTTCGCTATCACCATTCGTTCCATGGTTTGCCAGGGGAAAAATGCTAAAATACAGGCCGGAGCTGGAATAGTTCATGATTCAGTTCCAGAAAATGAGTTTTTGGAGTGCGAAAACAAGGCCCGAGCGTTAGTTAGCTCATTGGAAATGTCAGGTGATTCTAAATGATATTAATAATTGACAACTATGATTCATTCACCTATAACCTCTTCCAAATGATTGGAGAGATAGTTCAGGAACTTTTTAATGATTCTAATGAAGAATCTAACGAATCTAATAATGCATTTAATAATACTAATATTAATGGTATTAATATTGACCATGATTTAGTTAAATCGCTCTCTCAAATAAAGGTTATTAGGAATGATGAGCTGAATTTATCTCAAATAAGAGATTTAAATCCAAATAAGATTATTATTTCCCCCGGGCCAGGTAATCCAATTAATGAAAGAGATTTTGGAATCTGTAGGGATATAATTAAAAAATTGGGAAATAAAATACCGGTTTTAGGAGTTTGTTTAGGACATCAAGGTATATTTTCTACATTTGGAGGAAAAATCATTAAAGAAGAACCAGTTCATGGAAAACAAAGTGAAATATTTCATGATGGTACTGGCTTATTTAATGAGGTTTCCAAGCCATTAATAGCTGCCAGATATCATTCTTTGATTTGTGATTCTCAAAGTACTCCCGAATGCATTGAAATTACTTCCAGAACTAAAAATAATATAATAATGTCTTTAAAACACAAAGATTATCCTATTTTCGGCCTCCAGTTCCACCCAGAATCTATTGGAACCTCTGAAGGTAAGAAAATTGTGAAAAACTTTTTGGTGATGGAATGAGTTCTGAAATAACCAAAAAAATAACCATTGATCAGATCCTCGAACAAAGAATGGTTGATTTAAAAAAATCAATGATTAAAAGTCCCATTGAAGAAATCAAAAAGGATTTAAAAGATGCAGATGATCCAAAAAACTTTAAAAAAGCCTTAAAAAGTAAAGAAACATTTCCATTAATTTGTGAATATAAACCAGCTTCTCCATCTCTTGGAGATATATCTTCCAGGGGATTAGAAGAAACTTTAATGCTTTATAAAGATGGAGGGGCCAGTGCTGTTTCTATATTAACTGAAGAAAAATTTTTCAAGGGAAATATTGAATTTCTGGATCAAGCTTCAAAACTAATTGATGTTCCTATTATGAGAAAAGATTTTCTTTTGGATGAATATCAAATATTTGAAGCAAGAGCTCATGGAGCAAGTTCTGTCCTTTTAATGAGTGAAATATATCCAGATATTTCTGCTGGGATAGAAACTTGCCGTTCGCTGGGAATGGAACCACTGGTGGAATGTAAAAATTCAATTGATGTTTTTAAAGCTATAGATGCGGATGCGGAAATCGTAGGAATTAACAATCGCAGTTTTAAAGATTTCAGTATAGATTTAAAAAGGACCAAAGCTGTGGCCCCATTGATTCCTGAAGATATAGTTCTGGTTTCAGAAAGTGGTATAAACAATTTGGAAGATGTGAAAACGGTGTGTGGATATGGTGTTGATGCATTATTGATTGGAACCAGTGTAATGCAGTCTGATAATGTTGTAGAAACAATTCAGAGATTTATTCAAATGTCAAAAAATTCTTCTGAGCTTTATCACAAGTCGAATCCCAAAAAATCACGTGCACACACCAAAAACAGAACTGGAGATGGATCTTTTGAACAATTTGCTTAAAAACCCTCAAAATTCTCAAAAAAGTTCAAAGAAATTTGATTGTCTTGAGGAGATTTTATCATGTCAAAAAATAAAATCCAGGTAAAAATCTGTGGCATAACTCGTGCGGATGACTTAAAATGTGCCGAAACTCAGGGTGCAGATTATGTTGGATTTATTAATGTCAAGAGGTCTCCCAGATTCCAGGTTATGGCCCAAATTCAAGAGATGTTAAGTGCACTAAATAATAAAAATAAGGCAGTTTTGGTTTTAGAACCTGAAACAACTGATGAAGCCTATGATACAATAGTAAAATCTGGAATTAATAATATTCAACTCCATGGAATGGATTTAAATGGATTTAAGGAATTAAAAAATAGACTAAATGAAGAAAAGGATTCTTCATCAATTTCTAAAAGAAATTTGATTGCTCGGAACACGACTCAGAATATAACTGGAAATCTAATTAAGCTAATAACTGTTATAGGCCTTTCTAATGAACATGAAGATAGACATGGAAATTCTTTGGAAGAAACTAAAAAACAAGAAATCATATCTTTTGCTGAAATTAGCGATGGTATATTATTTGATTTTCAAATTAAAGGAAAAAGTGGTGGAACTGGAAAACAAATACCTATTCCTTTGGCCATAGAATCTGCTAAAATTGCTAAAGCTGCTAATGATGATATTAAGATATTCTTAGCGGGTGGAATGGATACTAACCAGATAAAAAAAGAAGGTAATGTATTTAGCCAATTCTTCAATGTTGTTGATTTCAATTCTTCCCTAGAGGATTCACCAGGAATTAAAAATAAAGACAAAATAAAAGAATTAATGCATCTAATTAAAGGATTTAACTGGCAATAAAATGAACTAAGTTCAAGGCTATGATATAATTCCAATACTGATTAGAAATGGCCCAAATATCAATTAAAATTATTAATAAAATTTATTTAAGATAATGGCATTAAAATTGCTTCAATAATCAGAAGAAATCTAAAAATAACAAATATCAATATAAAATACTCATTTAATTTAAATATAAAACTGTGGTGATGAAATGATTATGGATGGAAAGTTTGGAAAATATGGGGGAATTTTCGTCCCGGAATTACTTATTCCAGCACTTGAAGAGCTTGAAAGTGCATTTTTAAAATATAAAGATGATAAACAATTTAACCAGGATTTAGACTTCTACTTAAAGGAATTCGCAGGCAGGCCCACTGGCCTGTATCTGGCCAAAAACCTTTCAAAAAAATTAGGATGTAAAATATACCTCAAACGGGAGGACATGCTCCATACGGGGGCCCATAAAATAAATAATACTCTCGGCCAGGGATTATTGGCCCAATATATGGGTAAGGATAGAATAATTGCTGAAACGGGTGCTGGCCAGCACGGAATTGCAACCGCTGCGGTAGGGGCAATGCTGGACATTCCAGTGGACGTTTATATGGGTAGTGAAGATGTTGATCGGCAGCGTCTAAATGTATTTAGAATGGAAGTTTCTGGTGCAAAGGTGATTCCAGTAGAAAGTGGTGCCAGAACCCTTAAAGATGCCATAAATCAGGCCATGAGGGACTGGATTACTAATGTGGAAAATACTCATTACTTGATAGGATCCACCATGGGCCCTCATCCTTACCCGGCCATGGTAAAACATTTCCAAACTATAATTGGAAAAGAATGCCGAAAACAGATACTTGAACTTGAAAATAATCTTCCAGATACAATTATTGCTTGTGTTGGTGGTGGAAGTAATTCTATTGGTATATTCTCAGAATTTGTGTCTGATAAGGATGTGGAATTGATTGGTGTGGAAGGTGGTGGAGATGGAATTGAAAGCGGCCATCACGGTGCCACTCTAAGTGCAGGAAGTGAGGGAGTTCTTCATGGATCATTATCTTATGTTCTGCAGGATAATGATGGCCAGATTACTGAAGCCCATTCTGTTTCCGCAGGATTGGATTATCCTGGCGTAGGACCAGAACATTCCTACCTTAAAACTATTGGAAGGACTAATTATGTTCCTATCACTGATGAAGAAGCCCTTAAAGGATTCCAGCTTTTATCCAAGTATGAGGGCATAATGCCTGCATTAGAAAGTGCTCATGCGGTGGCCTATGCTGAGAAATATGCTAAAATGCCGGAAAATAAGGGAAAAACAATCGTAGTGAATCTTTCGGGAAGGGGAGATAAAGACATGTTTTTAGCGGCTAAACTTCTGGGGGTGGAAGTATGAGTGAAAATATGGGTGAAGATTCTAACAAATCAACTTCTAAAAACTTAACTTCTAAAAAGTCACTTTACATAGAAAGCTATGAAGAAATGTTTAAAAGAGTCGAAACCAAAAATGAAGGGGCCTTCGTTCCTTTTGTGGTGGCTGGAGACCCTGAATTTGATACCTCACTGGAAATTGTGAAAACTCTGGTGGAAAATGGAGCGGATGCCCTGGAAATTGGATTTGCATTTTCAGACCCTATCGCTGATGGACCTACTGTTCAGGATGCAGATGTAAGGGCTCTTAATTCAGGAATGACTACTGATAAAGGTTTTGAGTTTATTCGAAGGATAAGAGAATTTACTTCTATTCCTATTGGCCTCTTGGTCTATTATAATCTAATTTATAAAAGAGGTATAGATCTTTTTTACAAACAAGCACATGAGAATGGCCTCAATGCTATTTTATCTGCTGACTTACCCCCCGAAGAAGCATCAGATGCTGTAAAAGCTGCTAGAACATATGGTGTTAATCAGATATTTTTAGCTGCCCAGACCACTACCAATGAACGTCTGAAAACTATTTCTGAGTTTTCCTCAGGTTTTACATACTTGGTTTCGGTTATGGGAGTCACGGGGGCCAGGAGCGAGGTTAAAACCAGTACGGTAGACCTTATAAAAAGAATAAGAGCACACAATGACTTGCCTTTAATGGTGGGCTTTGGTATTTCAAAACCTTCACATGTGAAAGAGGTCATTAAGGCCGGTGCAGAAGGGGCTATTGTAGGCAGTGCCATTATTGATATAATTGCTCAAAATCTTAATCAAAAAGAGAAAATGCTGGAAGAAATTGGAGATTACACCCGGAAGCTAAAAGAGGCCACAAAAAATAAGATAAACTAACAATAAATCAGGGACTATAAAACTTTAAATAGCATTTATTATGGACTAAGTGACATTTAATTGTTATTTTATCTTTATTTTGATTTCTGGTTAATTTTTTTATTTTTTTCTATATCGAATTTAGGATAACGTTTGATTTAATAACTAACTATAATTAAAATTTGAGTATTTAATTTAATTAATTTATTTAACTCAATTATTTAAAAATTATTTAAAATTAATAAGGTGATTTGGTGATTACATATATTCAAAAAATAGTTTCTGGGAAAAATTTAAGTGAATATGAGGCCTTTCAATGTATGGAAGAGATGATATCTGGAAATGCCAGCGATATTCATATAGCTGCCCTTTTAGCAGCCTTAGCCACCAAAGGTGAAACTGTAGACGAAATAACTGGCTTTGCTAAGGCCATGCGAGGAGCTTGCACCCCCCTTAATGTTTCTAAAGGTGTGGAATTAGTTGATACTTGTGGTACTGGAGGCGATACACTTAAAACTTTTAATGTAAGTACTGCCGCAGCTGTAATTGCTTCTTCGACAGGAGTTAATGTGGCCAAGCATGGTAATCGGGCAGTCACCAGTTCTTGTGGCGGCGCGGACATATTAGAAGCAGCGGGTGTTAAAATTGATGCTTCTCCTGAAATTGTCTCTAAATGCCTGGAAGAATCAGGCATGGGCTTTATGTTCGCTCCTAATTTTCACCCAGCAACCCGAAATGTAATGCCTGTCCGCCACGTTTTAGGTATAAGAACAGTTTTCAATATTTTAGGCCCACTAACATCTCCTGCTGGAGCTAATATACAACTTTTAGGAGTATTTGATGCTAATTATGTGGAAATAATGGCTAATGTTCTCAATAATCTTGGTGTCGAGCGGGCAATGGTAGTACACGGTTTTGATGAAAATGAAGAACAGGGAATGGATGAAATTTCCAATGTTGGCCCTACACTGGTTGCATTTCTTGATCAGGGTAGTATTGAAATAAAAAAATTAAATCCTGAAGATTTTGGAATTCAAAAAACTAAAAGTGATCTTATTAAGGCCCCGGAAACTCTAGAAGAAAATCTTGAAATTTTTCTGGATGTTTTAAATGGTAAGAACGATTCCATCATGGACAAGGCTCGTTTAGAAATTGCTCTAGCTAATGCAGGGGCCATTATATATTTATCTGGTAAGTCCAATAATTTGATTGAAGGAACTCAAATTGCTTATCGTGCTGTTAAATCTGGAAAATCAATTGAAAAATTAAAAAAATTTATTAAAACTAGTAATTAGGATAAATCACTATTTTTACATCTTTTTTTATTTCACTAATTATTTATACCACAAAATAAAATTTTTTTAATAAAATAAATTATATATTGTACTTGTATACATACCTGAGGCTGGAGCAAGGTAATTTTATTATTCAATTACCTTATTTTTTTGCATTATTTTTACTTAATACGACTTTAAATCGCTTATTTTTAATTAAGCTAGGATACATAATTTAAAATTTATTATATCTGGTTTGCTTAAAATCGTAATTAAAAAAGTCCACTATTTTATACTATTTTAAAATAAAAATTTCATATTAATTTAGTAGAAAATTAATTTAGAATAATAGAAATCGTCTTAAAATATTCTAAAAAGAGTAAAAAATCTATTTAATTTATTTAATTCAAAATTAAAAGCAAAATGGGCCCGCTGGGATTCGAACCCAGGGCCTCACGGTTATCAGCCGTGCGCTCTACCACCTGAGCCACGGGCCCCTGATAAACAGGTATTAGAAAATGTTATGAAACATTATTCCTATTTAACTTCATTATTTCAGAATAAAAGGGGTATTCTCAACCTTTGATGTTTCTAGTATATATCCTTTACGCTTTTTAAATGATCCATTGCAAATAAAGGATTAAATTGTCTTAATTCCTATTTTATCCTCTAAAAACTTAGTATGTCTATTAATTCTTTTTTTGATTTGTTTATTTCATCATTTTGAAGTAAATAAACAGTACTTCCTAAAATAACTGATGCAATAGACATAGAAATTCTAAGCATCTTCATATGCTCTGTTAAACTTCGAAAATCGTCTTTTATACGATCTTTTAAAAAATCATTTCTCCGGCGAAAAAGTATATTTTCAGGAGATGCTTCAACTATGGCGATTGTGGAAGGGCAAATGATTTCTAAAGGCAATGAAAAAAGGTACCCTTCAGGAGATTGATCCAGGCCATGCAGATCTACAAGAACATGTTCTCTCTCATTAATTTTATGGGCTGCTTCTTTCCATATATCATACTGCAATTCCATATCTAATGCGAACATTTCTTTATCAGTTTCAGCCAGGGTTTTATCCCGGGCAATTTCTAACATCAAATCTCCATAATTGATGTAATTGCATCCCAGTGATTTAACAGCACTTTTACAGAGTGATGTTTTTCCCACTCCTGGAACACCTACCACTGCTGCTATATTCCAGGATACCATATAATCACCAAAAATAAACTATAAAATAAAAATAGAATATATAAAAAAATAAATTTTATGCTAATTAATTTATTAATTAAATATAGTAAGCTAAATTATTTGTTAACCATTTCATTAATGGCATCGGCCATCATATGGCCAGCAACAGTAACTTCAGCTTTGTCAATACCTTCAACCTTCTCGGCTTCGGTCTTAGCGTCCATGGCCATACGAGCCGCACTCATACAACCGGGGTTGGTAGGTTTAATAGTAATTTTAGCTACGTTCTGGTCCTTTTCTTCGATTTCGATGTTTTCAACCAGGCCCATTTCTACAATACTGATACCCATGTGGGGGTCGGCTACTTTGGTTAGGGCTTCTTTTACTTTTTCATAAAGTTCTTCTGACATTATTATACCTCAAATATGATCATTTAGTTAATTTGGCCTTTTAAGGCATTAATTTTAATTAATTTTTTAATTATAATATGATTCAATAATTTATTATCCAATACAATAAATCTTGATGAATTCACTTAAAATTAATTTTTAACTTTTTAAAGCTAATTTTTTAATAAAAAGCATATTCCTAAAGGTTTTTGTATAGACAAATATAGTAAAGTGATTTTTTATCAATGCATTACTATATTTAAAATTTTTGATAAAAATTTTTAAGTAAATATAAAATAGAGTATTCAATGGTGTTTAATATTATTTTACTCGGTGTCTTACACGTACGGCCACCCCATTGGATGCTTTAACCATTTCTTCACCATTTAAAACAGCTTTACCTACTCCCACTACATTTCCTTTGTTAAGAATGATTACTTCATCTTTGGGGACTATGTTAGGGTCTGCATCAAGGACTCCTGGAGCAAATAATGTATTTGTTTTCAGATCAAATTCAATATTAACCCATTTAGCACCTATTTCAGACAAAATGCGCCCACCTGCAAGACTCAAAGAATATACTCCATTATCCATTAATAGGGCAGCAATTTGTTCGCTGTCATGGAATATTCTTTTGTGATAACGTCCTTTCACATGACAATCCTCAGGTATAAGTGCTTCACCGCCTGGACCAAATTGATATGTGGCTAGTGATCTTAATCCATGTAGAAGTTTTTCACGTGCCGGAATTTTCCGGTATTTTTTAATATGGTCTTTAAGATTTTGCATTGATTCATGTGATAGGGGACGCCCATCTTCACAGGTGAACACGCAATCATCCAGGTATTCTTCGCACACCTCTCGGTATCCTCCGGCAACATGAGCTAAAACTTCTTTATCCTCTACATAATCTCTTAAAACTTCTCCAACAACTTTTATTTCTTCATGAGACCAATCACCTGTGGTGGAAACATCGTAAGATTGTATGGGAAAAGTTTTTTCCATCTCTCGAGGACAAATACCAAAGGGGGATGTTAATATAACTTCCTGAATACGTTTACTAACTCTCATAAAAATTTGATGGGATTTGGAGTTGGAATAAGGTTTTCTCATACTACAAGGGAGAATAACTACCGCTTCTCCCAGAGGTTTTAATAAGCCCATCCTATTTCTCCATCTAACGGCCTCAGGCCTGTAAAGTGACTCTTCACTGGAACATAGAACTTTCATTTTAAATCATCTTCTAATAAGAACTTATAATTTAGTTATTTCAATTATTTTTAATTAATTCTTATTTATTTTTCATTATGCTTAATTATTATTCTACTTTTATTTATGTATTTGAAATATTAATTTCAAAATTATTAAATTAACCATTTAACATGAGCCATTTTTGAAAGTTCATTGTTTAAAGATATTAAGTCATCTTTATTGAGGTCATGAATATCATTTTTGCCAATTATACGAATAAATTCTGCAATTTCTTCATTTGATACTTTTATGAAGTTTTCAAGCTTTTGAACACTTTTTGGAACGCTTAATTCTTGCAAAAGTTTGGATTTATGGGTAGTTATGCCAGTGGGACAATTCCCGGTATGGCATATCTTGTGTTGCTGGCAGTTTATGGCAATTAAAGTAGCAGTTCCCAAGTATACTGCATCAGCCCCTAATGCTAAGCATTTGGTCATGTCTGCTGAGGTTCTTAAGCCTCCTCCGGCAATTAAAGTAACTTTATTTTTGGCTATGATTTCTTTTTTGGAATTTTCTCCTTGATTTTCCAGCGTATTTAAAATCCTTGCAGCTCTGGGCAATGCAGCAATAAGTGGTAAACCCACATTTTCCCTTACAAAAGCATCAGTACCTCCGGTACCTCCCCCAAAACCATCAATAGATATAAAATCGACTCCCGCTTCAAATAAAATTTTTATATCCTCTTCGATATTCCCACAACCAATTTTGGCCCCGACGGGAACTCCATGAGTTGTTTTTTTAATCCATTCAATCTTATCCTTAATTTCATCGGGAGTTTTCATGTCTGGATGATGTGCTGGTGAATAAGCTCCTTCACCTTTTTTAAGGTTTCTTACTTGGGCCACTTCAGGATTAATTTTGTCTGATGGTAAGTAACTACCTTTCCCAGGATATGCTCCCTGCCCAAATCTTATTTCAACTGCTGAAGCTTTTTTTAATATTTTTTCAGTCAAACCAAAACGTCCAGTTGAATATTGGACTATTAATTGTGAAGGTGCCACTTCCATTTCTTCGTTGGTGACACCTCCTTCTCCAGAATTAAATCCAATATTAAGATTTTTAGCAGCAAGTGAAATCACGGTCCTGGTTTTTCCAGAAACAGCACCATAACTCATACCTGAAATTAATATGGGAGAACTGAGATGAAGGGGTTTTTTGGCTTTTGGACCAATTGAAATATTTATTTTAATATTCTGTTCTTTATTAAGTGGCATTTTGCTAATCTGAGCTGGGATAAAATGGAAATCATCAAAAGAAAATGGCATCTTTTTAGGAGATCCCATGGAACGTAACACACTTTTTCCAGTTTCGGCCATAGTTTTTATGTCTACCATTTTTTGATAAGAAATAAGATCTTCATCTTTCTTCTTTTTCCGCATTAAAACAAAGGCGTCTCCTAAAAATTCCTTATCACAGAAATAATGTCCTTTTAAATTGCATTCAAAATACACGGAACAAGATTTGCATAGACATCCTCCTTCATGGACTTCCAGAAGACTGCTGCCCTTTGAACAATATAAAATTTCTCTGGAGCATTTATGCGGATAACTGGGGCATTTTTTACATAAACACTTAATTCTATTTTCTTCAGTGTTAGGTACCTGAATCATTTTAGATCTCCTGGAATTTTTTATTACATGAAAACATTATAATCCTTCTAAATAACATTAAAAAATTATTATTGAGACAATAATTTGTTTAAATTTCTTAATAATGGCTAAAATAATTAAATGATACTTTAAAATACATTTACTGACTAATAGGATTATATAAATCTTCGGGGGTCGGTCTGAATATCTACAATGGCTGGCACATCTAATCCAAGGGCTTCTTCAACTTTTTGTGGAAGTTCATCAGGATTGGTGACTTTTATTCCGACTCCACCACAAATTTCAGCAAATGATGCAAAATTGCAGTTTAGCAGTTCTGTCTGCCAGTTAGGATAACCTTCAACTTTTTGTTCCTGTTGAATCATTCCTAATTGGCTATTATTTAATAGAAACACCTTAATGGGTAGATTATATTTAACGGCTGTTAAAAAATCAGCCATTACCATTGAAAATCCACCATCTCCAGTTATACAAACTACTTCCTTTTCAGGATATGCAATTTGGGCCGCAAGAGCTGCAGGAAGTCCAAAACCCATGGTAGCTAAGGAGCCAGACATTGCCATTTTCTGACTTTTTTTCATCTGGAAGTTACGGCCAAACCACCATGCATTTTCTCCAACATCCAGTGTAATTACTCCACTGGAGCTTAATTTATCATTTAAAACTTTCATGATATATTGTGGCCGAATAGGGCTTTTTGAAGGGTCAATTTCATCTTTAATGAGTTTAGACCATTCTGCTTTTAATAATTTAATTTCTTCTTTATATTCTAAACGATTCTGAAAAACCAATTTATCAAGCAGCGCGGGTAAAATAACAGAACTATCTCCTAAAAGGCCTACTTCTACCGAATGTTTTCTCCCAATCATCATGGGGTCTTTATCTATTTGTATGGTTCTTTTAGGGGGGATTTGTGTCATGTCAGAATATGAAGAACCAATTACAATTAATAGATCGGAGTTTTTCACTAATTGGGATGCAGAAGTGGATCCAATAGTCCCATGACTACCCACACAAAGTTCTTCATCTTCATCAGCCACTCCTTTTCCTCGGAAAGTGGTAACTATGGGTGCGGCTATTTTTTTAGCCATTTCTAATAAAATATCACCCTGGCCCATTGCTCCAAAACCAGCAATAAGCACTGGCCTTTGAGCGGAATTTATTGTTTCAGCAGCCGCTTCCACTAATTCATTTGCTGGGGAAAGATTTGTTTGGGGGATTTTACCATTTAAAGGAATTAGTTTAGTCTCATATTTCTGTTTCTGCACATCATTGGGAATTGAAATATGGGAAACTCCTTTTTTTATTAAAGCCTCTTTAATAGCCAGAGTCGTTAACAATGTGGTTTGATCTTTGTGAATAATTGGCTTATTAAAAACAGAAACTGGCTCAAAAAATGAGTGTTGGTCAATTTCCTGAAAAGAACCAGGTCCCATAAGCTGTCTTTTCACCTGCCCGGTTATGGCCAGAACTGGAGAATGGTCAAGTTTTGCATCATAAAGTCCCGTGCTGAGATTAGTGGCCCCTGGACCGGCTACAGTAAGACAAGCAGCTACTTTTCCAGTTAATTTTCCATAAGCTGATGCCATAAATGCTGCAGTTTGTTCGTGTCGAACCTGATAATATTTTAAAGAGTCAGAGTCTTTAATACCTTGAAGAACACCTAAAGATGAGGTTCCAGGAATTCCAAATACGTACTCTATCCCCCATTCTGTCATTTGATTTACCATTACGTGGGATACTGTGGAATGTCCTAAATCCATATCTTCTGAAATACTTTCTTTATTGCCATTTTCAGAATCTAGGGATAATAATTCAAATGATTTTTGAGAAGCATTACAAACAGGGCATTTCCAGTCTTCTGGAAGTTCTGAAAAAGGAATTTCTTCTATTTCATCATCATAAATGTAATTGCAAACTGTACAGCGATATTTAACCATTAAATCCCCTCTTGATAAAATGTATAAATATATTATGATTCTTTTAGAATTTATATTATTATAAATCGAATTATTATAATCAATTCCTAATTTTCCATAAAAAAAGATTTAAACAATTTTTCAAATTTTTAAATGAATTATATATATTAAATTATTAACTTGAGTAATATAAAACTATAAAATTACAAATATTTGCTTAAAGAGGCTTAAATAGATTAATAGAAAAACAAGAACAGATAAACTGAAATTAATTCAAAAAACTTATTCAAAAAATAATTTAATTGCTTGTTGGATACACAATTTCTTCATGTAATTTTATTAGTCTTTCAATGGAGGGATGTTCTTTTCCCATTCTGGATGACCACTTTTCAATTACGAAATCAATATCAACTTCTTGATCTCCATGTAGGAGATTATCGGCATGGGCCACAATTTTTTCTTCGATGGAGTGAGGCATAAAATCTTTAGGAGGTAAACCCATTTTAATGGCCTCTTCTTTAGGGATACCTGCCCCAATGTGTCTTTCTACAATTTTAATAACTTTTAAAGGATACCCTTCTGATTTTAAAATTTCCGCACCAAGAACCGCGTGATATATTCCGTCTGTCATACAACGGCCAATATCATGCAGCAATGCCCCTTTTTTCACAAGTTCCTTATCTATATCAAATTCTTTTGATAAATTTTCAGATAGTGAAATTGATTTTAAATTAACTGCTTGAGAATGCTGAATTACCCATTTCGGACAATTCATTTCTTTTAATAGATTTATACTCAAATATTCACCTTAAAAGCTTATTTTTTTTACTATTGACTTTAATCCAATTTATTAATTAATTTAATATAGCATATTTATTATTATATTCTTAATTTATTAAAAATACACATTTAATATAAAAATACACAATGTGAATAGGAAATATAAATCTTTTAAGTGTAAAAAAACAACTATTTGAATGAATGTAATAATAATAATAATAATAATAGTGGATAATGGTAATTAATTAAATATGCTAATTTAAAATAAGTTAATTAATGAATTCTAAAATTAGAATTAAAGATTATTAGGAATTTTCAGCCCCAAAATCTACTTCATGTCCATCATAAAGATGAAGTTCTTCTTTGATTTGTTCTATAATGGGAGCATTATCCACAAATTCCATCTCTCCATCACATTTTGGACAAATAAATCCATTTTCAGATGCTTCATCAAAAGTGCATCTGCAATCACTGGTTTTACATACAAAGAACATATTATTTTCTTCGTATTCCAGTATTGATTTTAGATTAGAAACTATCTCGTCATGCTTACGCTTTATCATTTCTTCAACGCGTTCTGTTTCAAATTTCCAGGTGTAAGTATACCATTGTGTTTCTGGGTCCTTACTTCTTTTGTAACTGGCTAAACCTGCATCGTAAAGTTTGTAAAGAACTCTCCGGACTATATTTAGTCTTAATTCAGTATATTCAGCAATTTCTTCATCAGTTACCTTGCCTTCAATTAAGCACTCGATAATATTTATACTACCTTCTTCTTCTTCGTTGATGACTTCATAAAGCAGCTCTTGAACTAGCGGATCTTTCATCATTTTACAAGTTCCTCCTAAGGACCAAACAGATATAATACGATGTTATATTGAATTTTTAATTCTGGTAATCGTTTATTAAATTAAAGTTTAATTAGTAAAAATTGAGATTCTAATGTCATGTAAGGGTCAATACGAGCACAATGAAAATTTATAGAAATAAAGCCCCTCACGTTTTTTTAACAATTAAGTTAGGAACAAAAATATTCTGCAATTAATATCAAAAGTGCGATGTAGTTGCCTAAACATAGGCATATATCTATTATTATAATTTATGGTATTTAAATATTTTTAAGAACAATATTGTCTCTTAGTAACAACATCTTTTTGTATTTTAGTTAAGCATTTTTACTTTTTTACACTAATTATCACACTTTTTTACAATTACTGCAGGGGTGTGTTTAATAGAATCTAACATATCTATAGTAATATGATTAATATCTTCTCCAAATTCATTTTTCATGCTATAAACTGTTTCCAAATGTCCTTCTAATGATTTTTGATAATTTTCAGCAATAGTGGCAATTTCCAGTGCTTTTTGAACTGATATTTTAGAAGAAGCTCCTAATGGTGTAGGCCCTGCAATTTTACCAAATCTACCCATTAAATATCCAAAAATCCCAGTATTTGACTTAATTCCATCTAGGGCAATAGGTAAACAAGTAAATTTTTTCCCAGCTAATTGATAAGTAACATCTGTATCAATAATCATCACTAAAACATCTTTTCTCCATTTTTTTTTTATTTGTACTGATAATTCTCGGGCTACTTGTTCTGGATGGGATGGTAAAAGTGAAACCATCGTCCCTGGAACATTACTTAAATCTATTCCAGCTTCAGATGCTGGTTTTAAAGCATGTTTAAGACCATAATATTTTAAAACGACTTCTTTGTGTGATCTTGATTCGGAGGGCAGTTTTCTAAGGTTTTTAATGGTTCTATTTTTGATTCTAAGGAGAGGACCCAAAAAATAACCCCATAGGTATTTGGACCACACATCTGCTAAAAATATGGCCTTCAAAGAAGGCTTGAAATTAGATTCATCAACTAAACGACCCTGTGAAATGGATACTGGTGTTTCAGATATGACTAAAAAATCATGATTCTCTAAAAAAGGCCCAGCTGTTTCAATAATAATGTCCAGGCTTTGATTAGGACGTATGTAATTCGTCTGCACTGGATTTGCAATATATTTTTTACCATTAACTGAATTGGAATTATTTTTACTCAACTGTTAATCAATCCTATTTAGCTTATTTAATTCATTTTTAAAATTTTCTAAAATGACTTGAAGTTAATATAGAATTTGGGATAATTTCATCATTCCAAATTTTTTTAACATTTTTAGAAGGCCAAGGCTTTCCCTTCTTTAGAAGTAATTTTCTCTTTTTTCCCTTCTTCTTCTTCTTCTTCTTCTTCTAAAATTGATTCAAGTTCTTTAAGGTTTTCTTCAAAAATTTTATAGTAAATCACGCGACATTTCTCAAGATTAGTGTGGTTTTTCAGCAAGGCTCCTGCAAATTCATCGCATCGAGCATATCCACACATTCCACAGTTTTTACTTGGAAGAAGTTTTGATAAATCTTCTTTTTTAAAAGATTTCTTGGATTTATCATTATTTATCATTTGATATTGCCTCATTTAATGGATTATATAAATAAAATAGTATTATTGAATAATGGAAAATTTTGAAAAGTAGAAAATGATTTAAATTATTAATTAAATTCTTGATTAGATATTAATAGGCTATTTCATTCCCTATTTTTAGTTAGAGATTCACTTTTCCTAAAGTATCTCCCCTAAGGCCTCTACGCATGGTTTCTAGTGAGGTTATCTCTTCAGGAGGGATATTTCCTAAGTTAACCTCAGAACCAATTTTTAATATGAAATAAACCTGCTGACTCTTTTGAGGCGCTTCCCAAATTAGTTTTTCTGAAGGAAGATTATTCAATAAATAATCCACTTCATCTTCCTTTACATTTCCATTTTTATCAAATATACCAATATTTTGTCCGCTTTCTCGAGCTTCAATCAATACATTGGATGAACCTGATTCTAAATCCATTTTTATTAGATTAACTCTGTCTTCAAGTGTTAATTTTAGATCTTCATCGGGATCTTTCTTTCCCACTTCGGAAATTACTTTAAAACCTTTATCTTTAGCTTCAGAAATATATGATAATCTGTCTTCTAAAGGAAGATCAATGGACCCATCTGATATTTCTAATGCTTTGAAACCAAGACTATATGCTTCTTCAAAGTATTCTGGAATCTTTTTTTGGACATAGGCCAGTTCAAAAAGAGTTCCTCCAGGATAGGCATCTACTCCATAAGAATCATACATGTCGATTTTATTTTGGATAATCTTTTTATTATGGATGGATACAGTTCCCCATCCAAATTTCAGGAAATCAACATAATTTCCAGATATCTCCATTAAGTCTTCTGCTGTTTTTAGACCCAGTCCTTTATCTAATACCATGGTAATGCCGTCTTTACGAGGTTTTTCAAGTCTTAATGGTGCTAAAAATTTGAATGCATTCATTATATCACGTTTTATAATTTTAGAAATGTTAGATGAGTATTAATCATTAATAAAATGAAATTATAAGTTATTTGCATTGATTCAATTTTCATTTTACTATATCTTCAATTGATTCATCAATAATTCTTTTAATTGAAAAATCATCTTTAATTATATTAATATATATTTGTGGTTTAAAATATAATATTATTATGCAATATTCTTAATTAAATTGTAATCAAATAGTAATAAATTTACATTAATCTTAAATTATTCCTAAAGTTATAATTTCTAATATATATCCTTAATTATTATTTAAAATTCCACATAATCTCTTAAAGGTGAAAAAATGCAAAAAACCATTCATTATTTTGAAAATCCGGGGGAAAATAATACTGATGAATTAATAGAATTAGTTAAATCCAGAAAGGAAGGATTAGGTATTAAAACTATTCTTGTAGCATCAGTTTCTGGTAAAACGGCTCTTAAAATTGCAGAAAAAATAGATGATGTAACAATTGTGAGTGTTACTCATCATGCCGGTTTTAAAGAGAAAGGGCAGTTAGAGATAGATTCTGAAATTGAAAAAAAACTTAATGAAAAGGATATTCATACTTACACCAGTTCGCATGCTTTAAGTGGGGTTGGTAGGGGAATTTCCAACAAGTTTGGTGGTGTCACCCCTGTAGAAATCATTGCTGCAACATTTAGAATGATTTCTCAGGGTGTAAAAGTCTGTGTAGAAATAAGCATCATGGCTGCGGATGGAGGAATTATTCCAATGGACCAAGAGATAATTGCCGTGGGAGGAACAGCTCGTGGAGCCGATGCAGCTGTTGTTTTAACTCCAGCCCATATGAATAGTATTTTTGATTTGAGAATACATGAAATAATAGCCATGCCACGACCTTAACAATTTTTGATTTTTATCAATTGTCTTATGGTAAATTTGAACTTTTAATTGACCAAAGATTAATTTCTAAACCTCAATAAAATTCTATAAAGTTGGTGTGACAAGCAACATTTGACTACACCCTCAAGGGTCAAAAATGGTAACTGGTGGGGGCAGTTGTTACCCAATTACCGTTGCTTTTAAATATAAGTTAATACAATAACACATTCCATAGATTGATGTGGGGGTAGTAAGTGAAATTCATAAACGATGCCATAAAGGAATCTGAAAAGAGAATAGATAAGCAACGTCCTACACGAGTGGACACGGAAATTGACGAAGACCTCAGAAGTATTATTGAAGAGAGTCGGGCCAAGATATATGTAGTTGGTGCCGGTGGTGCTGGTAATAATACCATATCTCGTTTAACTGAGATTGGTATTGAAGGGGCCGAAACTCTAGCAGTAAATACTGATGCTCAAGATTTGTTTTATAGCGAATCTCATCGTAAAATACTTCTCGGAAGGAAGACATGTGGCGGTTTGGGGGCCGGTGGCGTGCCTGATGTCGGAGAAGAGTGTGCCGAAGAAAGTGAAGACGATATAAGGGAAGAATTAGATGGTGCAGACATGGTGTTTGTAACCTGTGGTCTTGGAGGAGGAACTGGAACTGGTTCAGCACCAGTCATATCCAAACTCGCCAAAAAAGCAGGTGCATTAACCATAGCCGTCGCCACTATGCCGTTTAGTGCAGAAGGTTTAAGGAGAAGAGAAAACGCTGAAAAGGGTTTAGAAAAACTTCAAAGTGCCGCGGATACAGTAATAGTTATTCCTAATGACAAACTTCTGGAAGTAGCACCTAATTTGCCTTTAAATAAGGCATTCATGGTCGCTGATGAGCTTTTAGGTCGCGCTGTATTGGGAATCACAGAATTAATCACCCGACCTGGTTTGGTAAGCCTAGACTTTGCTGATATTAGAAGTATTATGAAAGGATCTGGTATGGCCATGATTGGTATGGGAGAATCAGAATCGGGAGACCGAGCTTTAGAATCAGTTCATGAAGCTTTAAACAGCCCATTACTTGATCTGGATATTTCTAATGCTCAAGGTGCACTTATAAACATATCTGGAAGTTCTGATCTGACCTTAAATGAAGCTGAAAAGATTGTACAGATAGTAGCTGATGAACTGGATCCTGATGCAAATATTATCTGGGGTGCACAGATTCAGGAAGATCTGGAAAATGTTATCAGAACCACTATTGTGGTTGCAGGGGTAAAATCTCCTCATATTTTCGGCACACCGACTGAAAGGGAATATGTAGAAGAAAGAGAAAGAGAAACTGTTAAAGAATCTGCTCTAGAAGAATTTATTGATGGTGTATTTTAAGCCATAGTATCTTTCTAGAATCTCAGATACAGGTCTAATCTGGTATGAATTATAATAAATATTAAAGTATTAGGTCTGAACAGATATCTACTTGTCTAAACTGGGTAATCTACAAATTTAAGTATTTAAAATTCTTAATTGTAGATATTAGTGGAGTATGCAGTCATTAAATTAAATTTAGATGGTATGGTGGTTATCTACACTAATTAAAGTATTATATTGTATTTACTACCCCTCTTATCCCCCCAACCATAAACTTTAACTTTTGTATAAATATTCGAAAAGGAAAGCTTTATAAATCCTTGAGGATAAGTACTATACCATCTGTAAAAATATTTTTTATTCCTTATTTTTAGCATTTTATTAATAGGGTTAATTAGTAGGGATTTTCATGAGTTATAAAGAATCTACTATAAGTTTTCTAAAACAATGTCAAAGAGTACTGCATGTATCTAAAAAACCAGATAGAACAGAATTTATTAATGTTGCTAAAATAACAGGGTTAGGAATTATAATCATCGGTGTTATAGGTTTTATAATAAATATTTCCGCTTCTATATTTGGTGGATAAATAAAAAGATGA
Source organism: Methanobacteriaceae archaeon (assembly GCA_030656015.1). Classification (NCBI taxonomy): domain Archaea; kingdom Methanobacteriati; phylum Methanobacteriota; class Methanobacteria; order Methanobacteriales; family Methanobacteriaceae; species Methanobacteriaceae archaeon. The sequence goes on along the minus strand of JAUSNX010000010.1, from coordinate 78,667 downwards.
TATAACAAATATAAAAATAAATTATTAAGAACTATTATAATTGATTAGATTATTATTAAGCTGATGGTTAGAAAATTAATTTAAGTTATATTATTATAGTTCCTTAGTTAAAATTTATATTATATTAAAAAAATAATATTTCGAACAATAAAATTTGAATCTAGTGATATCTGTTTATATTCATTGGTGTCTGCTTGTTAAACAAGTAATAGAATAGATAATTTATTAATTACTATTTCTTGATATTTTTTAATATCATGTTTTCATGATTCAGATTCAAATGAACCTAAATGGAATTATATTTATAAGGTTGTGTGTTTAATGGAAGATAGTATAAACTCCATATATGCTCTCAAGACCTCGGTAGGTCAAGAGAAAAACGTGGCTAGATTGCTGGCTAGAAAGGTAAAAAATAGTGGTATTGAGGTTAACGCTATTTTAGTCCCTGAATCATTGAAAGGTTATGTTTTAGTGGAGTCTTCCTCTAAAATAGACATGCAAAACCCTGCAATAAAAGTACCTCATTTACGAGGTATTGTTGAAGGCAAAAATGCCATAACATTTGAAGAGGTAAGAAGATTCTTAAAACCTGAACCAATAATTGCTTCCATAAAGAAAGGTAGTATTGTAGAACTTATCTCAGGCCCTTTCAAAGGAGAAAAGGCAAAAGTGGTTCGTATTGATGAATCCAGGGAAGAAGTGGTTCTTGAACTTATTGAGGCCGCAGTACCTATCCCAGTAACCGTTAAAGCTGATCAAATTAGAATAATACAAAAGGAGGCTGACTAATGGCTAAAGATACCGTTGAGATTCTCATAGAAGGCGGAAAAGCCACTCCAGGTCCACCATTAGGTCCTGCGATTGGTCCGTTAGGAATTAATATGATGCAAGTAGTAGAACAAATAAATAACAAAACTTCTGATTTTGCAGGAATGAAAGTACCTGTAAAAATCATTGTAGATAGTTCTACTAAAGAATTTGAAATTGAAATTGGAACTCCACCAACCACTGCCCTGATCATGGATGAGTTAAATATTGAAAAAGGCTCCCAAGATCCTGGAATGGATAAAGTGGCTGACCTGTCTGTTGAACAGGCCCTGAAAGTTGCCAGAATGAAATTTGATACTCTTTTGGCCAATGACTACAAACACGGAGCTAAAGAAGTTATGGGTACTTGTGTAAGTATGGGCATAACTGTTGATGGTAAAGATCCTCGCGAAGCTCAAAAAGAAGTAGATCAGGGTACTTACGACGACATTTTATTAGCTTAAGTTAAATCTTGAGTTGTAGACATTTATCAATTTATATCAATTTACCAAATAGGTTAAATATGATTATTATAAATGTCTAATTCACAAATTACATTTACGTGATTAATTACGATTGATCACCTAAAACCTAAATATCCAAAATAGTGAACTTTTTATTTTAGAAAGTTCATGGAGGATTTATATGAAACAAGAGATAATGGAAGCGGTGAAGAAGGCTAAAGAACAGACCAAGCCGAGAAACTTCACACAATCCATTGATGTTGTTATAAACATCAAGGATTTGGACGTCAATAAACCTGAAAATAGGTTTGACGAAGTAGTCTCTCTACCAAATGGACGCGGAAAAGAGGTTAAAATCGCTTTTATCGCAGATGGTGAACTGGCTGTTCAAGCTGAAAAGGCCGGTGCAGATTTAGTAATCACTAAAACTGGATTGGAAGATCTGGGTAAAGACCGGAAAGAAGCCAAAAAGCTTGCTAATCGACACAATTTCTTTGTAGCTCAGGCGGACATGATGCCGCTGGTAGGTAGATTCCTGGGACCTGTATTAGGGCCTCGGAAAAAAATGCCTCAACCAGTACCTGCATCAGCAAAGCCAGAACCTATTATAACTAGGCTACAAAGTACTGTGAAAGTCAAAATCAAAGACCAACCTGTAATTCAAACTTTAGTGGGAACACAGGACATGGATGAAGAATTGATTGCAGACAATATCGAAGCAGTTCTCAGCATTCTTGACCGTAAACTAGAGAAAGGAAGAAATCAGATAAAATCCATGTATATTAAAACAACCATGGGTCCAGTAGTGAGGGTGGTTTAAAATGGCTCACGTGGCTGAATGGAAAAAGGATGAGGTAAATGACCTTAAAGAACTGATCAACAGTTTTGAAGTGGTGGGAATCGCCAACTTATCAGATATTCCTGCCCGTCAGCTGCAAAAAATGCGGCAGACCCTAAGGGATAACGCCACCATTCGAATGTCCAAAAAAACCCTGATTAGTCTGGCCCTGGATGATTCCGACAAAAAAGGAAGCATTAATGCTCTTGCAGATCACATGGATGGTCAACCTGCATTAGTGTTCACCAACATGAACCCTTTCAAGCTATTTAAAATCTTAGAAAGTAATAAAACATCCGCTCCTGCAAAGGCCGGTGCTATTGCTAATGAGGACATAGTAGTTCCTAAGGGAGATACTGGTTTTCCACCAGGTCCTATTCTAGGTGAATTACAACAGGTAGGCATTCCAGCAAAGATTGAAAAGGGTAAAATTGTTGTACAAAAGGATCAAGTAGTAGTTAAAGCTGGAGAAGAAGTTTCAGCTAAAGTGGCTGGTATTTTGACCCGTTTGGACATACATCCTATGGAAGTAGGAATAGATCTTAAAGCAGCTTATGAAGACGAAACCGTTTACACTGCTGATTTATTGACTATCGATGAAGAAAAAACCCTTTCAGACGTTCAAAAGGCCTTTTCTCAGGCATTAAACTTGTCTGTAAATGCGGTTATTTACAACAAAGAGTCTACTCCTGTTATCATCCAGAAAGCAGCAACTCAATCCATCAACCTCGCATTCAACGCATCTGTGCTCACATCTAAAACTTCTGACATGTTACTGGCCAAAGCTTATGCTCAAATGCTTGCTTTAGCAACTGCATTATCTGAACAAGATTCCAGTGCTGTCGATGAAGAACTTCTTGAAAAACTAGCAGCAAGTGCTACTCAAGCACCAGTTGTTGAAGAAAAGAAAGAAGAAGAGCCTGATGAGGAAGAAGAAGAGGAAGAGGAAGAAGACGCAGCAGCTGGACTCGGAGCTCTTTTCGGATAGTTCTGAATGTTTAAAATTACTAATTAATTAGCCAAAATTAATTAAAATTTAATTAAAAATACCATCTGTATGGTTTAAACTAAAAATAGCTAAATTTAGCTTAATTTAGTAATAAATTTGATAAGAGAAATTTGAGGTGATCAAATGGAATACATATACGCAGCAATGTTATTGCACACCACTGGTGAAGAAATTAATGAAGGAAATGTTAAAAAGGTCTTAGAATCAGCTGGAGCAGAATCTGATGATGCTCGAATTAAAGCTTTAATCGCAGCTCTAGAAGATGTGGACATTGAAGAAGCTATGGAAAAAACCGCCGTAGCTGCCGCAGCTCCTGTAGCCGCAGCTCCTGTAGCTGAAGCCGCTGCTGAAGAAGAGGAAGAGGAAGAAGACGAAGAAGAACAAGAAGAAGAAGCTGCTGCCGGTCTCGGCGCTCTCTTCGGATAATTCTTCTTTTCTTTTTTTATTTTTCTTTTTAATCAAATTCAATCAATTAATAACTGAAATAAATTTAATTCATATAATTTAACATTCGCTATGGGATAAACTGCTTATTTTAATCGCTTATTTTATTTTACTACTTTTACTCATTCATTTTATCAATTTTAAATCACATGGCTTCTAACATTATTTTCAACATATTTTAAAATTTTAGTAGTTTAATTAAATCGAAAATAAAAGATTTATTCATTAATTTATTCATTAATTTTCATAACTCATCAAGTATAGTCATTAAACTATTAAAATTAATAAAAAAGTTTTTTAAACTATAATATAAATCTAATATAATAATTTAAATTTTAAAAAAAGTTTTTTTAAATCATAACCTGGTTTTAATATAACTAATTTAAATTTATAATTTTAGAACTAACAAATTTTACAACTGATTACTATGTCTCACCAGCTTGAAGAACTAGGATACAAAAAAAGCACTTGTGTGGCCTGTGGAAATGATTTCTGGTCAATAGATGATCGTAATACTTGTGGGGACGCTCCCTGTGACAAATACGAGTTCATTGGAAATCCAGCTACCAAGAAGAAATACGACCTCTATCAAATTCAAAAATCTTTCAAGGATTTTTTCCAGAAAAATGGACACACACCCATTGAGCGCTACCCGGTACTGGCCAAGCGCTGGCGGGATGATGTTTTCTTAGTAGGAGCATCTATTTACAATTTCCAGCCATGGGTATCTTCGGGAATGGTAGAACCACCAGCTAATCCACTGGTAGTGGCCCAACCTTCTATAAGGCTCAATGATGTGGACAATGTAGGTCGAACCGGTCGGCACATGACCTGTTTTACTATGGGTGGTCACCATGCATTTAATACTCCAGATAATCAAGTTTACTGGGAAAATGAGACCGTAAAATACTGTCATGATTTTATTGAACATATTGGAATTAATCCTGCAGAAATAACCTTCATTGAATCCTGGTGGGAAGGCGGAGGAAATGCCGGCCCTTGTTACGAGATTTGTGTGCGGGGAGTGGAACTGGCCACCTTAGTATTTATTCAATACCGGACTCTTCCAGGTGGAAAAAAGGAAAAAATACCATTGACTATTGTAGATACTGGGTATGGTTTGGAAAGATTTGCCTGGATATCTCAGGGAACTCCTACGGCCTATGATGCTTGTTTTGGACCAGTTATTGACCAACTTAAGGATATCACCGGAGTAGATGTTGACCAGCAAATTCTGGCTGAAAATGCTAAAGTAGCTGGTATGATGGACATTGAAACCTTTGCTGATTTAAGAGCCTTGAGACAGCAAGTGGCGGATCGTCTAGGGATTACGGTAGAAGAACTGGAAAAATCTGCTGAACCAATGGAGGCTATTTATGTTGTGGCGGATCACACTAGATGTCTGGCCTTTATGCTGGCCGATGGGGTCATTCCTTCCAATGTAAAAGAGGGATATTTGGCCCGTCTGGTCTTGCGAAGGACCATAAGATTCATGCATGATTTGGGAATGAAGGAATCACTTTCAGATGTAATGAATATCCAATCTGACTTCATGGCTTCCCATTATCCGGAGATTTTAAAACACCAGGACCATATTCATAATATCATTAATCTAGAAGAGAAAAGATACGCTAAAACTGTTTCTAAAGGAAGAAACTTGGTTAAAAAGAGTATTAATCATCTTAAAAAGGAAAATAAAGATGAAATGCCGCTGGATATGCTTATTCAACTCTATGATTCTCAAGGAATACCTCCTGAAACCATAAAAGAAATCTCAGAAGATCTTCAATTCCCAGTAAATGTTCCAGATAATTTCTATACTCTAGTGGCCAATGAACACGAGGAAGAAGCGGTAGAAGAAAAAGTGCCGGTTGAACTGGATTATCCAGCCACTAAACTGTTGTTCTATGATGATCCATCTCAAATAGAGCTTGAAGCTAAAGTTCTGGGATTTTATAAAGAAAATGTTATCTTGGATCAAACGGTGTTTTATCCTGAAGGAGGAGGCCAACCTTCGGATATTGGATATCTGGAGATTGATGGTGAACAAATCCATGTAAAACACGCTGAAAAATTGGATAATGTTGTTTTACATAAAATTGACTCTGAAAAATGTGAAGAATTATCTAAAGTTTCGGATATTATTGGGAAAGAGATTAAAGGTGCAATTGACTGGGATAGACGTATTGCCCTGGCCCGTAACCACACAGCTACTCACCTGATTGTAGCATCCGCCCGAAAAATCTTGGGTGATCACATCTGGCAAGCCGGGGCCCAAAAAGGAGTTAAAAGATCCAGAATAGACCTTTCACATTACAAACGTATAACCTCTGAAGAAATAAATCAAATTGAAGCCCTGGCCAATCAGTACGTCATGAAAAATGTTTCATTAGATGTGAACTGGATGAATCGTACTGAGGCCGAGAAAAAATACGGATTTATTCTTTATCAAGGTGGAATAGTCCCTGGCTCTTCTATAAGGGTTATTGAGATTCCAGAAGTGGACGTGCAGGCCTGTGCTGGTACTCATGTTATTAGAACTGGGGATATTGGAATTATTAAGATTAATAAGACCGAAAGAGTTCAGGATGGGGTTGAAAGAGTCGATTTCTCTGCAGGTGCTGCTGCGGTGGAATCCATGCAGCGAAATGACAGATTCTTAATGGAAAGTGCAGATATTTTCAAGGTCAATGCTGATCAGCTCCCTAAAACATGTGATAGATTCTTTAATGAATGGAAGGCCTTTAAAAATGAATTAAACCGACTTAGAGATCAGATGGCTGCTTTAAAAGCCGAAGGTCTGGCAGGTAAATCCGAAACCATTGGGGATTTAAAGGTCCTCAAAGACATGATTGAAGCGGACATGGGTGAAATGCAGAAAATGGCCCTGGATTTGACTGATGCCGATGGAGAATTTGACGTGGTCATTTTAGGTAACCTAGAAGGTAAAATCGTAGGTTCTTCATCTAAAGAGGCCATGGCTGCAGGTGTTAAAATAAATGAAATAATTAAAGAATCTGCAGCAGTTCTCGGAGGCGGAGGCGGAGGCCGACCTAACCTTGCTCAAGGTGCTGGGCCTAAATTTGATAAGATGGTTGAGGCTCTTGATCTGGCCTTGGATAATCTTAAAAAGAGTTTATAATCTCTTTTTATTTTTTATTTCTCTTTAATTTTGGATAATTAGATCTATCGGTATTGATTCTACTTCATTTTACTATTTTTTATTTTTATTAGAGTATTACATATTATTCATATATTATATAAAAAGCTATTGATAACATAATTTTGGAAATTATTAAATATTACTTTTTTTACATAATATGATTATATTAATAATTTGTATTGAGGTAAACTATGAAGAATCTAAAACCCATTTTAATGTTATTGAGACCTCTTTAGTAAAAAATATGTTATAATGGTGTGGTAAGGTAGTTAAAATGAAAACAGGTTCAAAACTAATTATAATTGGGTGTATTGCTATACTTATGGGATTACCCTCATTTTATTTTGGTGAATTGTTGCCTTACATATCTGTTATGTTAGGTGGAATACTCTTGATTATAGTTGGAGTATTTAAAAACAAAGGTTATTATAATAAAATTTATTATATGGCCAATTTTAGTGTAATTGCAATATGGGGATTAATGTTACTTTATATTTTCTTATTTAGAACAAATGAATATTTAGAAAATAAGGCTATATTTTATATTCAAACTGGACTTTTTATAAGTTTCATGATTACTTTTGGTATAACATATATTCGTAAAATAAAAGCTTGATTATAAAGATGAATTACATATTGAAAATAGGAACAGAATCGATTATTTATTAGTATTAGGGTCATAATAATTGTTTCTTTGACTTATCATTTATTCTAATGGTATGTGATTTCTTTTTCTGGGCATTCTGGTTTGATTAGTTTTTCTCCATGTACTCTTCATTATGGCCAAGATAAATTATCCAACATTTATTTGTTTATTTTGTTGGATCTTTGTAATGGGATATTTATTTAAAGTTGTAATTGAATCCTTATCGGGGCCAAGGAGCTTTCTGAATTCAAATATCACTTTAATTAATTTTTTTTTATTTAATTGATTATTTAAACCCAAATAAATTCATTACCAAAATTTTTTATAATGAATGAATAATATACTGTAAGTAATAGTACATAGATTAATATTTTTAAGCAGGGTTTTAATTGCTTAATGTAATAAACAAGACATGTTAATCTAAAATACGGAATTATATGTTAAAAATAATGTATATATGAACAGCGATTGTTATTTAACAGTCGTTGTTGATGTTATTTCCTTTTTGGCTCTGTTATATTTCTTAATACGAAAGAGTGTATAAAAAAACGAGAATCATTAATCTAAAAAATAAATTTATAAATGAATTATTTTTAATACATAACTGCTCTTTTCGTTCATGGAACTGTTTAAAAGTGTAACCTACCCATTATTGCTGAATGAATTGTTTTATTTATTATAGAAAGAATTATTATTAGTTAATACAATACAAAACTTTGTGAAGTGATTTTTTATGAAAAATAGTTTAATTTTATTGATAATAATAGGTTGTTTTGGAATAATTATTGGAGCGTTATATCTTTTATTTGGAGTCTACATTAATTTTTTTCTTATATTTTTAGGTATATTGGTGATAATGTCAGTAATATTTAATTATAAAGGATACAAAAAAAATTTTTATATTGCTATTTTTAGTTTATTTGCATTATGGGGATTAATTTTAATTTATATCTTATTTGGAACAAATAATTATTTAGGAGATAGAAATTTGTTTTATTTTCAAACTATAATTTTAATATGTTTAATTATCCCCCATTGCAAAGCTTATATTAATAAACGAAAAAAGGGTGCTTTGTAAGGCGGGGCGAGGACATAATATGAAAATAATTTATTTGTTGATATTATTTTCATTTGTATTATCCGCTTTTTCTTTCTTTCTCGGTTCTACGTTCAAGATGCTTTAATACCTGGAATTTTATTCGTCGTTTTTTTAGGAACCGAATACTATTCATCTATTTAAAAATATTCAGAATATTAAAAATCAGTTAAGCAGTTTTTAAGAGATAAAATCTTAAAAACGGTTAAAAACTAAAGACAAAGATCAGCACGATGAGGCCGAATTCAAAAAGGCCCAAATGAACTTGGAAATTATTTCTAATAATTTTAAACAAACAGGGCGAGACGAAATGGGTTATTATTTAAAATAAACCATTATCTTTAGTTATTTCATTTAATTTATAAAGCCCAGTTCTATTTATATGATAATGTCCATATATAAGTAATAAGTTGAAATATGCATTTATTATATAATGGAGGTCAAAAGATGGAAGATAGGCAAAAGGATTTCTTATTATATATTTTGGGTTTTGTAGGTCTTTTAGTTTTTCTTGGAGGAATATTTGGGCTTTATGATTGGAAATATGGTCTTTTGGTGGCAATTATAATCTGGTTTGGTGCGGGAGCATACCGAAAATATTTTGCAATACCCTAAAAATTAAATATTTTTTATATTACTTTATTCATTTTTTATTAAACACATTCTTTTCATCTATAAAGGAATAAAATATTTTTAAATCATATTATTTTTATTATTAGTAAATATTTATTAAAAGAGCAGATAATATAATAATTATCATGGTTACTCTAATGAGGGTTTATTTTGAATCGTACTATTGAAGAAATTAATCAGAAAATTACAAATGGCGAGGCCAAGGTCTTAACTGCGGAAGAAATAACTCAAATGGTTATGAATGGTGAAAAACCTGGTGTTGATGAAGTAGATGTAGTTACCACCGGGACTTGTGGGATAATGTCTGGAACTGCAGCACTATTACACTTGAAAGTAGGTGAGCCAGGCTCATTTAAAAAGGCCAAAAAAATCTACTTAAATGGAGTCCCTGGATTTCCCGGCCCATGTCCCAATGAATGGCTGGGTTCTGTGGATTTAATGATTTATGGAACAGCCCACAGTGTAAAAGATCATGAATATGGTGGGGGATTCTTATTCAAGGACATGGTGGCTGGAAATGAGATTGAAATCGAAGTAGAATCTATACGTGGAGAAATAATCAAATCAACCACTACTCTGGAAGAAATGGGCACTGCCAAGATGATTGGTACCCGCATGGCCTTTAAAAATTACACGGCATTTACAAATCCCAATCAAGAGGCCATATCCTCCATATTCCATGCCATAGATATGGAAGGACCATTCAAAGGCCTTTCATTTTCGGGTTGTGGAGAAATAAACCCTCTTCAAAATGATCCATTAATGCAGACCATCTCTATGGGAAGTAAAATACTTTTAAATGGTTCTGAAGGATTTATAATGGATAATGGTACTCGGAGCACTCCTGAAAAACCCAATCTAATGTTAGCTGCGGATATGCATGATATGGATGCTCATTATCTGGGCGGTTTTAAAACAGCGGCCGGCCAGGAAATATTTGATTCGGTGGCCATTGCAATTCCTATAACCAGTCAGGAAGTTCTGGAGAGGACATTTATTAAGAATACTGACATTAAACTTCCTGTGGCAGATATTAAAGGGCGACATCTACCTCTTACTGAAACCAATTATGGTGAAATGTGGGATGGGGCCGATTTGAGGCCAATTTACCACTCAGAAAAATGTGCAAACTGTGCTGAATGTATTGTGAGGCAAAGATGCCCTACCATGGCCTTCACGGATTTATTAGATGCCCAAAAATGTTTTGGTTGTGGAATGTGTGCTTATTCCTGTGAATATGGTACATTTGAAATGAATACTGGCTCAGTAGAACTTAAACTTGCTCAGGGTGAAGTAGATGTACCTATTGCATGTAGACAATCAGACCTTAAGCGGGCCAGAGAAATTACTTCGGAACTTAAAGAAAGAATAGAAAATGGTAGCTTCTTGATTAATAATTGTTTTTAAGGACAAAATGCATCTAACCTGTTTGATAATGTATGGATATGATTAATATATTTAAAAGTTTAATTTGGTGATTCAGTGATAGAATATGACGTAATAATTGCAAGATATGGTGAATTGGGTATTAAAAGTCCTCGTGTGAGGCGAAGATTTGAAAATAAATTGGTTTCAAACATTAAAAGTTCATTTGAATGTGAGATTAAAGTAATTCAGGGTAGAGTATTTATAAAACCGGCTAATTATGATGAGGCCTTAGATAAACTGGCCAAAGTTTTTGGAATAGTTTCTTTCTCTCCTGCCATAACTACCATAACTGATTTTGATAAAATTGCTGAAGATATGGAAATATATGTCGATAAACTTGAATCAGATGGATTAATTTCTTCTAAAACACCATTTGCTATTAGAAGTCGTAGAGTAGGAGAACACGATTTCTCCAGTCAGGAATTAGGGGCCTTTGCAGGATCAGTAGTTGTAGGAAAGATTGGAGCACCTGTTGATTTGACCAACCCACAAATGGAGATATTTGTGGAAACACGTCAGGACGAGACCTTCATTTATCACCAAAAAATTGCAGGGCCGGGTGGACTACCTGTAGGAACTCAGGGCAAGTTAATTGTCTTACTTTCTGGAGGCATAGACTCTCCAGTGGCAGCTTACATGATGATGAAAAGGGGATGTCAAATAACTGCCCTGCACTTTGATAATGAACCTTTTACTGATCCTAAGGCATTGGATAAAGTTCAAAAAATTGTTGAGAAACTTAGAGAATATTCTACTGGTGTCAAACTAACCTTGAAAGTGGTCAAATACGGCCAATACTTACAGAAGTGTAGTGATGAGGCTGAAAAGCTGACCTGTGTTTTATGTAAAAGTGGAATGTATCAAACTGCAGAAATGGTGGCCAATAAAGAAAACGCTCTGGGAATTGTGGATGGTAGTAGTGTGGGTCAGGTAGCTTCACAAACCTTGCCGAATCTTTTAGCCACCAGAAATTCGGTTTCCATGCCGGTTTTAAGTCCCTTAATTGGTATGGACAAAGTAGAAATTGAAAATATGGCCAAAAAAATAGGTACTTATGAAATTTCTATAATTCAGGATGGTGGATGCAGTGCGGTTCCTAGATATCCAGAAACTAATGCAGATATGGAAAGACTTATTGATGCTCAGGAAGCTATTGGTGTGGATAATGAATTAAAATTAGTTATTGATTCTTTAAAAACTGTTTAGAAAAATATAGAGGTTTATGAAATAACTATTATTTATAAAAATGTATTTTAAAAACTTTTATGGCCTAAGATCAATTCATATGGTTTTTTAAAATGCTTCTAATTTTTTATAGAAATATTTTTTTATTAATGGCCTTTTAATTGAACTTTAAAATGTTATTAGTAACTTTTATATGCTAGTCTTAACCATATTTTAAAATGATTATACTCATAAAAAGATTTAAACTATTTTAGGTATTTTATTAGGTCATTTTACATTTTTAAATCATTTTTTAAAAGTTCTTTGACTTATTAAATTGTACCTGTTGCCCAAATTTTATAAATATTTTATAAAAACAAATTTTTGGGGAATTTGATATTTTTGGAGGTGTTTTTGAATGAAAACAACTATTAGTGTAATAAAAGCAGATGTTGGAAGTGTTGCAGGGCATGGTTTGGCTCATCCGGCCTTACTAGACAAGTGTGAGGAGTTCCTGGCAAAAGCAAGGGAAGAAGAACTTCTTGAAGATTATTATATAACCAACTGTGGTGATGATACTGAACTTATCATGACCCACAGACAAGGTGAAGAAAACGAAGAAATCCATGAACTAGCATTTAATGCATTCATGGCAGCTACTGAAGTTGCAAGAGAATTAAAACTCTATGGTGCAGGTCAGGACTTATTATCTGACACTTTCTCTGGAAACATTAAAGGAATGGGTCCAGGATGTGCAGAAATGGAATTCAAAGAAAGACCAAGCGACCCAGTGGTTGTTTTCTGTATGGACAAAACTGAACCTGGTGCATTTAACATGCCTTTGTTTAAAATGTTTGCAGATCCATTTAACACTGCAGGACTTGTTATTGATCCATCTCTCCACAATGGATACAAATTCGAAATTTTCGATGTAATGGAACACCGAAAAGTGACCATGAGTTGTCCAGAAGAAATGTACGATGCACTGGCCTTACTAGGATCCACTGGTAGATACGTTATTAAGCGGATTATCCGGAAAGACGACAATGAAATCGCTGCTGCAGTAAGTACTGAAAGATTAAACTTAATGGCTGGCCAATATGTGGGTAAAGACGACCCTGTTGCTATAGTAAGAGCACAGTCCGGATTCCCAGCTGCTGGTGAAGTAGTAGAACCATTTGCTTTCCCTCACTTAGTTGGAGGATGGATGAGAGGTTCTCACAACGGTCCATTAATGCCTGTTGGTCAAAAAGATGCTTATCCGGTTCGATTTGACGGACCTCCGAGGGTAATTGCTTTAGGATTCCAGATTGCTGATTGTAAACTCATAGGGCCTGCGGATATGTTTGATGATCCTGCTTACGACCCAGCCAGAAAACAAGCAGCTGAAATTGCTGACTACATGAGAAGACACGGACCTTTCGAACCACACAGGTTACCTGCTGATGAAATGGAATACACTTCATTACCTGGTGTTCTAGAAAAATTAGAAAGTAGATTTGAAAGCATGGAATAGGTTTAACCTATTTAATGTTTTATTTTTAATTTTAATTTATATAATTACTTAATTATTAATTTTAATTTTTATTATTCTATTTAATGAGATTAATTAATTGAATATTCTTTAATTTTTTTAAAATCAGGATTAATTTAACTTCTATACATAATTTCTAATTTGCTTTGTTTATTTTTAGAACTACTCATTTTCCAACTTCTTTAAAATGAAATGTGGAATATCTACTACTTTTTCTACTTTATCTATAATAACTCCGTCACTTGTACCCATGATACAGAGGGACTTACCACATTCTTGTACAAGACGGTAGTCTGTATTGTTTGATAAAATACTCCTTCCATTTAAATCATAGTTTTCCATCATCGCCTCTATTTCCTGGGCCAACTTTCCACTAAAACTAACTTGTCTGTCCAAGTAGAATTCCATATATTTGGGACGGTGGTGGGATATACAATCAAAAATTAAAGATAACGCAGAAATAGTAATTTCTCTAAATTTATATTTTCCAAAAACAGCCTGAGTATCTCTTATAATGCCGTCGTCAGCTAAAACAATTTTATCATTATTTAAAATACTCTCAACAGTTATAATAACATTGTATCCATCTAAAAAAATAATACTATTCTTAATATCCTCTAAATTAACAAGTTTAGATTTCCTGGATTGAGATACAGAATCAGAAAAAACAGAACGGGCCAAGCAATTACGGCAATTTTTATCCAAAAGGTAGTGATTGGCCACAAATTTCAGGGCTACTTTTTTGCGATAGTTTTGATTAAGTAAATATCTAAGGTCAAGTGATGCATTTTTAATTTTATCTTGGGAATTAAATTTCATCTCTCCAAGGCACGGTTACTAAATTAGGTTATGGATTAATCTTAAAGAATCAATAAGGCCATGCGAGTAGGTTATGCATCCAAAAGCAGTCATGTAATCTTCTTTCTTTGCATAATAAGTGGTGTCATCACCGTAGTTTTTTGCTCTTTCCACAACTTCTTTTTCCTTTTCACTAAATTTTATAGACTCAATTTCTTTTAAATTTTTGGCCAATTTTTCTATATCTATTTCAATTCTTTCTTTATAGTCCATTTATAATCCTCTAAAACATTTATTATCCAAAAAATTTCTTTAAAACATTATCCTACTACAATATGGCCATTAAAGTAATTTATTTCATAGATTTCCAGGTATGATATACTCTTTGTAAAACTGTGAAATAACCCAGAACTATAATCAATATTATGGCTGCCGACATTATTTTTGGACTGAATAATGCACCTAAGAAAGCTCCAGCCATTAAAATAACCATTCTTTCAGCTCTTTCTGCAATTCCTACTCCACAAGGAATTCCTTCAACTTCAGCTCGTGCCCTAACATAGCTTACACTCAAAGATGCATGAAGGGCCAGAATTCCAAAAATCCAATTTACAAATCCACCATATATTATTCCAATTATGATGATGGCATCTGAAAATCGGTCAGTGGTCGAATCGAGAAATCCTCCAAATTTAGTGGCGGTATTGTTATTACGAGCCACTGCACCATCAATAATATCTAAAAATCCACTAAGGGCTATTAACAGCCCCCCCCAGAGTAAATTACCCATAGCAAACATATATGCTGATAGTAGCGCTATTAAAAGTCCTAAAACAGTTAAATAGTTAGGATTGATATTAATTCTTTTGGCCAGAGGATCTATAAATTTTTTAACACGGGGCCTTAAACGATTAAGCATACTGGTAATTTATAAATTCAATTAATATATACTTTGTATAGATATTATTTTAGAAATTTGTGGATAAAATGAAAATTGTTAAAATTAACCCCCAAAAAATTGAAGATGACTTAATTGAAGAATCAATTCGATTAATGGAAAGTGGAGAAATTATATTATATCCAACGGACACATTGTATGGCCTGGGGGCCAATATATTTGATGAAAATGCTTTAAAAGAATTATATTCGGTTAAAAAAAGATCAACTACTAAACCTATTTCCGTATGTGTTTCTAATATTGATTGGATTCCTAAAATAGCCAAGATATCTTCTAAAAAATTGGTTATTATCTCTAAAATATTGCCGGGGCCCTTTACAATTATTTTGAAGAAAAAAGATTGCATTTCTGAATTATTAACTGGTGGGAGTGAAACTATTGGTATAAGGATTCCGGATAGTGAAATCTGCCAGAAAATATCTCAGAAATTCCCTATAACTACGACTAGTGCTAATATTTCGGGTCAGGAAACAAAAAAATCAGTAGATGAAATTTTAGAACAGCTTGATACAGAACTAGGCTTGGTGATTGATGCAGGTCCATCCCAGGTGGATAAAGCTTCAACAGTTATTGATTTCACCTTAAATCCACCAATTATTCTTAGGAAGGGGTCTGGAAAATTTAGTTCGGATTTATTTGATTAAAATATTGGTAAATATTGTATTAATAATAAATTTATATTAATAATGTCTATTTAAATAATAATACTTAATTGAATTAATATAGTTTGATGAGATAATAATATTATATGTGTTAATTAGTTTAATAATCAATTATTAAGTCAAACTATTGGAATGTGTTTTTGAGAATAAATTTATTATTATATTGTATAAATTTCACTGGAAATAAATTTTTGAGGAAATCAATGAAAGTACTATCTAATCTTAAAAAAGCTTCTAAAATCCCTACTACTTGCTCAATTGATAATTTACTTGATGGTGGTGTGGAAAAAGGGACTCTAACTCAATTTTACGGACCTCCTGGCTCTGGAAAAACTAATATTGCCCTTAACTTGGCAGTTCGCTGTGCTCAAAATGGAGGAAAAGTTATTTATGTGGACACGGAGGGTGGAATATCCATTGATAGAATAAAACAGATCGCTGGGGTTGATTTCGATAAAATTGCCAGCCAAATAATTGTTTTTGAACCTACTTCTTTTCCAGAACAGGATGAAGTTTTACGGAGAATTAGTGCTTTAATTGACACAAAGGGCGAAAAAATTGACTTAATTATTCTTGATTCAGCAGTGGCACTTTATAGATTGAAAGATGGTAACTCTTCCAAATTAAATCGAGATTTAGGAATCCAAATGTCATTGCTATCTAGATTGGCTCGAAGAAATGACTTAGCAGTAGTACTAACTAACCAAATTTACTCGGTTATTGATGAGGATGGTAACGGGGTTATTTCACCTGTTGGCGGTACAATATTAAAGTACTGGAGCAAAATAATCGTGGAATTAGAAAAAGGAGACATTATTGGGGAGAGATGTGCTACATTAAAAAGACATAAGAGCAAAGCTGAAGGTATTAAGACTAGATTTAGAATTGTGGAGCGGGGACTGGGTAATTAATAAATTAAACGATAAATTCATTTTTTTGATTTGATTAATGATATTGTCAGTAACTTAAAATTAACTATTAAATATTCTATAAAACATTTTATTAATTTTATAATTTACTTAAATATTAATTTAATAACATCTAATTTTCATGTTAAATAGCTTTGATTTAAACGGTTAATGTTTATAAATAGTAATGTGCAATAGTATAATAGATTATTATTAGAATCTAAATTCCAGCTTAATTTTATCTAGAATTGTATCCTATATAAAAAAATATATAAAATAAGTTTATCAATTAAGGATATAATTCAATTGATAAGATCGAATTGCTGTTTTAGTATTGGATAATTTAGTTTGGATAAAATTTTAAAATAATAAATATGATCTTTTGAAGTGGCTATTGTTAAATGAAAATAATGCACTTTAATGATGTGATAAAACATGATTTCTCCTAAAACGTACGCCAAGGCAGCAAGAGTTGCACCTAAGGGCTTTAAAACTGCAAATGACTTCTTTGATCACGTTTTTAAAGATAAAGAAATGATATGGATGGGTCAAAACACCAACCATCTTCATGAAGATACAGAAATCATGGATGCCATGATATCTTGTGTTAATAGTAGAGAATACTGCAAGTACCCTCCGCCAGAAGGGTTTCCAGAGCTTAAAAAATTAGTATTGGAAGATCTGGGATTGGAAGAGAAATTTGAAATTCTCATTACTGCAGGTGGAACTGAATCACTGCACCTGTGTATGAATGATGTTTTGGAACCTCAAAATAATGCTATAACTTGTGATCCGGGTTATTTAATAATAGATAACTTTGCCAGTAGATTTAGTCACAGCGTTATATCAGTACCTATTTACAATGAAGAATGTGGTTATAAACTCACTCCTAAACTTGTAAGGGAACATATGGATGAAAATACTAAACTTATTTCGCTCATAGACCCTTTAAACCCATTAGGATCTTGCTACACTAAAGAAGAAATGGAAGAGTTTGCTAAAATTGCGACTGAGAACGATATTTATCTTTTGCATGATATAACCTATCGAGAATTTGCAAGAGATCATCATTTAGCTGCGAATTACGCTCCTGAGCATACAATTACGATTTATAGTTTCTCTAAAATTTTTGGAATGGCTGGACTTAGAATTGGAGCTACAATAGGCCTTCCAGAAATTATGAAATCAGTAAGGAGTATTGTAATAAATGATCTGGGAACTAATGTTCTATCCCAGACCGGCGCTATCGCGGCTTTAAAATCCAAAGATCAGTGGATTGACCATATTTGTGATACAACTCGCAACAATCAGAAAATCATAAAAGATGTGGTGGATAAGGTAGAAGGAGCATTTATACCGGTTTATCCTTCAGATGGTAATATGCTGGCCATTGACATTAAGGATACTGGAATTGATCCTCAGGCCATGACTGAATATCTACTGGAAAATAAAGTTTTCATTAGGCAAGGTAGTTATACCAGTAAACTTTTCGGCGATAGATACATCCGTGTCAGCTTTTCTGTTCCAGAAGAACATGTTAAAATATTTTCAGAAAAATTTTTAGAGGCCGTTGATGTTTTAAGGCCTATTTAATTATTTTTTTATTTTAATTCTTTATATTAAATCCTATTTTTTTCATTAATGGGTTTATAATATTCTATTTAATTATTATTCCTACTTTTTCTTTAATAACTATTCTAATGCTTGAAAATATAAAGAAAATAAAAGAAGGATAATATAAAAATGAACTAAAAAAGAAATTTAAAAACTAAAAAAATTAAAGAAAAATTCATAGGATTTAGTTTATAGATTTTATTCATCTTTTAAGTAGTAATATTCCCCAATTTCTTTTTGTTTACGATCCAGAAAGCTGTCGTATTTATTGACTCGGGGCCTTTTTGTTTCTTTGTCTCTCCGGAATGTAATTCCCACATCAGAAAGGAAACGATTCATAGAGTCTCTAAGTGCCACAGGACTGGTAGCATAACCTTCCACACCGGGCTTACCATGGAATACCATGGCCCGATCAGATATGTAATCTATGAACACTATGTCGTGATCAACTATTATGGATGCTGCATTTCGACTTTCCACAATTTTTCGAATGGTTCTGGAGGCAATTAACCTCTGTTCTACATCTAAAAATGCAGTTGGTTCGTCAAAAAGATAAACCTCGGCTTGAGTGGCCAAAGTCACGGCTATGGCCAGTCTCTGCAGTTCTCCACCACTTAAATCTTCAACCTGTTTATCAATAATTTCTTCTAAAGAAAAAGGCCTCAAAATTTCCGTTTTGAAAATATTTGTACCATAGGTGGGGGCATGGGTGTATAAAAAGTCCTGCACGCTTCCTTCAAAACCGGAGGATAGATACTGGGGCTTGTAGGATATGGTTACATTATTTTTAATCTTTCCTTCATCTGGTTTTTCCACTTCAGCCAGTATTTTGGCAAAAGTTGTTTTTCCTATACCATTGGGTCCAAATGCAGTTACAATCTCGTTGTGATATATTTTACCTTCTTCTGATTCTAATTTAAAGCCATCAAATGACTTTTTCAAGGGGGAATATTCTGTTAAAACTTCTCCTTCCTCTTCAGGAGTCGGTGGCCTAATCTGGAATAATATGGGATGCTTTCGGAATCTAACATTTTCTTCCCGAAGGAAACCATTTATATAGGCATTTATGCCTACACGAACTCCGCGCATCTGAGAAACTACTCCATAACCACCAGCTTTACCATATAAAACATGAACATAATCGGATATAGCATCTAAAGCAGCTAAATCGTGTTCAATTACCATAACGGATCTTCCTTCTTCGGCCAGTTCTCTTATTACTTTTACGGCATTTAAACGCTGTCTAACATCTAGCCAGGAGGTTGGTTCGTCAAAATAATAGAAATCCGCGTCTTTTAAAACGGCAGCAGCAATGGCCACTCGCTGTAATTCTCCACCACTTAATTTAGATATTTCCCGGTTTAAAATAGGCCTAATATCTAGAGTTTCCATTACATTATCCATCTGTTTCCGTTCATCCACTTGATCTAGGAGGTTTTTAACTTCTCCTTTCACGTATTTGGGGAGCATATCTACCATTTGTGGCTTGTGGACTACTTTTAGTTCTTTATTGGATAATTTATTAAAGTAGCTCTGCATTTGTGAGCCTTTAAAATAGTGGATTATGTCTTCCCAGGTCACTGTTTCATCATAATTTCCTAAATTGGGCTTTAGCTCTCCAGAGAGTATTCGGATTATAGTAGATTTCCCAATTCCATTAGGGCCTAATATACCCACCACAGAACCTTCACTTATGTTGGGCAGGCCAAATAACTCAAACATATTCTGTCCATATCGGTGTATTGGATCTTCCAGGGCTTCTGGAAGGTTTATGATGGCCACTGCATCAAAGGGACATCTTTTGGTACATATTCCGCACCCGGAACATAATTCTTCTGAAATTAATGGTTTTTTTGTTATCTCATCAATCACAATGGTGTCTTCTTCCATCCTAACTCCAGGACAGTATTCAATACATGCATAATTGCATTTTTTGGGCTGGCATCGATCATGATCTAATATGGAAATTCTACTCACTTTATCACCGTAATTATGTTTTAAGTTGTTATAATGCTTAATTTAATTAATTAAATTGTAATTAAATTGTAATCTTAAATTTAGATAATATTATATTTATTTATATTAAATAAGCCTTTTAAATCTATTTGAATTTATTAAAATAATATTTGAATTATTTGCTTATAATCTCTATATTTATTTGTTTATATTTGTTCATTTAAAATATTTGATTAAAATAATTAATTTGATGTTTAATTATGAATTTTTGAAGTGAGATAGATTTAGTAATGATTTTTCAAAATCAATTTTTTTAGAACTTATTTTTTAGTAAACAATCCATAAAAAACTATAAAAATCATAGGTAGATCCCAAGGAGAAATCAAACCAGAAAAACAAATAAAATTCCTATAAAAATAGCTATAATGGTCTTAAAACGAATTCCAAGAAAAAATA
The DNA here is from genome assembly GCA_030656015.1 of Methanobacteriaceae archaeon. NCBI lineage: Archaea > Methanobacteriati > Methanobacteriota > Methanobacteria > Methanobacteriales > Methanobacteriaceae > Methanobacteriaceae archaeon. Next base: position 58,089 of record JAUSNX010000010.1, on the reverse strand, counting down.
AAATAAAATAGAAAAAAAAGAATTCATAAAATTAGCTTATATTTTTTTAACAGCTAATTCTATGTCTGATGCTTTAACGGTCTTTCTTCCAGCGTGTTTAGCTAATTTAACAGCTTCCAAAGCTAGTGTTTCGCCCGTTTCTTCTAAAGCTTTTGCTAAAGCTTCTCTTGCATCATCACTGATTCGTTGTGCACCGGCGTTTTTTATGATACGTCCCACTGGTGCGACAGGTAATTCAGCCATAATATCACCTCAATTTTATCTGATACTCCATACTATTTAAATTTATCGTTGATATGGCCATGTTTGTGACCAATATCACCATTGTGACTCACCTAAATAATGCGAGGCTATGGGTGACATCATGATAATTCAGTTATTTGTAGGGGTGGCTCAAAATTTCTCTAGTTAATTTTTTGTACCTAATGGCCTTTGACATGAAAAATTAATATGCTATAATCATCAGATAGTGAGATAGAAAAACCGGGATTTTTTTAAGGTGAAAAAATGAAACAAGTTATAATTATGAGGGGTGACCTCAACATGGGTCGAGGCAAAATTGCTGCACAAGCTTGTCACGGTTCTTTAGGATCATTTAGAAAGGCAGATATACGTAAAATCAAAGAATGGGAATTTGAAGGAGAGAAAAAAGTTGTGGTGAAAGTTAACTCACTACAAGAATTATTTGAAGTTTTTGAACTGGTTAAGGCCGCAGATTTGCCTAACTATTTGGTTCGTGATGCTGGCCATACTGAGATTCCCAGTTCCACAGTAACATGTCTAGGAATTGGTCCAGATGATGATGAAAAAATAGACAAGATTACTCAAGACCTCAAGCTATTTAAATAAACATATTATTTTATGCTTATCTGCATTGAAACTATTAATAATAATGATAGCTATTTTTAAAATAATGGTTAAATTTAGATATAGATTTTTAAGTTGAGATTTCATTAATTTAATATTATTAAAAATATAATTTTGATGTTAAAATAATTCGATTGTGAGTACCATGGATTGGATAGTTAAAGTTGGGGGAAGTTTGTTTCCTGAAAATGCAGTAAAGCTGGTTAAGGCCATTTCTGAATCAACAGAAGAAAAATTAATGATAATATGTGGTGGTGGCTCTTTTGCCAACCAAATACGAGATTACGATTCTCAAATGAAATTTTCAGCCACAGCTAATCACGAATCAGCTATTATATGTATGGACATTATTGGCCGCTTACTTGCTGATAAAATTCCAGATGCTGAAGCAGTATATGATTTAAATTCTGCTAAATGTCTCGCCAATGAGAATAAAATTCCCATACTTCTTCCTTCTAGGTTAATGCACTATTTGGATCCTCTGGAACATTCCTGGAATGTTACTTCAGATTCCATATCATTTTACATTGCTCATCTTTTACAAGCAAAACTTTTAATAGCAACAGATGTAGATGGTATATATACCCGAATACCATCTGCCAAAGATGCTAAACTTATAAATGAAATAAGTGCTAAAAAACTACTATCTTTTGGTGAAACATCAATTGACACATCATTGAGCGAGCTTTTAATAGAATTCGGGTCTAATTGTTATATTGTAAATGGAAAGTACCCTGAGAGGACTCTTTCTATAATTAATGCTTGTGTTGATGTTGACAATACACAATACACACTAGTTAGAGGTGATTAAATGGAGAAAATAGAATGTACATCATGTAAACAGGAAATACCTCTGGTAGAAACTTATGTTAAGTTTGAATGTCCTGAGTGTGAAGAAATTATTTACCGATGTCAGAAATGCCGAACTTTCGGACATATCTACACATGCAAATGCGGATTTCAAGGACCTTAAGTTCAACTTGAGTTGTTCTTAATCTCTTAAATTTGATTTATTGGCTAATTTAATTTCATTCAATTCACTCTTTTGAATAGACTCTTTTTTTAAAAGAATTATTTGAAGACATATTCATTAGAATTCAGAAATACTGATTTTTCTATTTACCATAAATTTATATATAAAAAGTATTACATTTAGTAATAACAATAATGCAAATCAGTATTACTATAATGTGGATTGAATAAAACTTAACAAATAAAACTTAATAAGAAGTTTAATTGGAGGTTATATTATGGGAGAAGTTGTTGCTACCATAAAATTAATGCCAGAAAGTCCTGAAGTAGATTTAGAAAATATTAAAAAGAATGTTGAAGCTTCTATACCTGAAGGAACCGAATTACACAAAATTGAAGAAGAACCTATTGCTTTTGGCCTAGTGGCCTTAAATGTAATAGTTATTGTGGACGACGGTGAAGGCGGTACTGAAGAAGTTGAAGCTAACCTTTCTAAACTGGACGACATAGGCAATATTGAAGTTACAGATGTCCGAAGATTAATGTAAGGCCTTTTTTATAAGTTAATTAAGTTTTAACTTATTAATTTTATTTAAAAACGGTTGGTGATGGCGATTTTTGATCTCATCATAGCTTGCTTTATCGGAATTTTATTCGGTGCAATAACTGGCCTGATTCCAGGTATTCATGTTAATACTGTGGGGGCCATTATATTTGCATCGTCTGCTTTTCTTTTAAATTTATTTTCTATTGAATTTTTATGCGTATTTTTAGTATCCCTGGCCATAGCCCATGCACTTTTAGAGTTTATACCTTCCATGCTCTTAGGAGTGCCTGATGAAAGCACAGCATTGTCTATTTTGCCAGGCCATCGGATGGTACTGGAGGGCCGTGCCCGAGAAGCTATTCGATTAGTAGCACTGGGCGGATTTGGAGCCATTATAGTAACTATTTTTTTACTTCCACTATTTATAATGATTTTACCTTCACTTTATGAATTCATAAGGCCCTACATATGGATAATTCTGGTTCTGGTCTCAATTTATATGATAATGAGACTCAGTAAAGACACAAATACTAGAATCTGGTCTGGAATTCTTTTTCTTTTATCTGGAATAATGGGCTGGACCATGCTGCAAACACCTATATCTTCAAATTTATCATTAATGTGTATGTTTACTGGCCTTTTTGGAGTAAGCACTTTAATTTACAGTTTAAATGAAAAATCAATCCTCCCACATCAAAATAAGTTTCATAATTTTCATTTTAATACTCAAATATTTAGAGGAATAATGGCTGGGGGAATTGCAGGAACCATTTTGGGATTTTTACCTGGATTTGGACCGGCTCAGGGTAGTATAATTGCTCAAGAGTTGAGTGGGGGTGGGGGTGAGGAAAATACGGAAAGTTTCCTCACGGCCATAAGTGGAGTAAATACTGCGGATACCCTTTTTTCCCTGGTGGCCACATATTTGATTGGGAATCCTCGTAGTGGCATCGCGGTGTATATATCAAATTTTATTCAAGATTTCAACGTTAATTATCTCTTATTTTTCATATTTGCTTCACTCACTGCAGTTTCTATTTCTTTAATATTATGTTTGAAAATGGGGGACTGGTTCAGTGATTATATGCAAGGTATAAATTATAATAAACTTTCTAAGGCAGTTATAATCTTCATGATAGGTATTTTATTAATATTTTCTATTTTGGAAGGCGCATCTCTGCCATTCATGTTTTTGGTTTTTATCACGGCCACTGCTTTAGGACTTTTACCCCATTATTTAGGAGTAAGCAAATCCCACTTAATGGGCGTATTGATTATTCCAGCTATTGTGATATATTTTGGAATGTTTAACTGATTATTAGTTATTTTATAAGACTAATTTTTTATTTTAGATGTTTAATAAAAATATAATTGATATTATAATTAATTAAAATCAAAATAAAAACGCCATATTTTTAAATAAAATCAAAAATTTATTCAATAACCAAAATATTTTTGGCCAATTTTTGGGCAGATTCCACAAATTCTTTAGAATTCACTCCGGGAAATGGATCAATGATACATAAATCAAATTTTTCATCTAAAACTGAACCCAACTCCCTTATATCTAAATTATAAATTTCAAACTGCTCTCCATTAGCGATCATACATTTTTCTAATGTTTCATCGAAAAAATCAACTTTAAATCCATTAACTTCCAGATTTAGAGCAGTCATATTGGTAGCGGGCTTCCAAAGGTCATTAAAAACTACTCTACTTGCTCCTGACATTAAAGAAAAAATTCCCAGAGTCCCGGGGCCAGAAGTAGCATCTAAAACAGTAAACTCAGAATCAATGCAATGTTTTTTCATAAAAAGAGATGTTGAGGTTATTTTTGGGGATCTATGGGCTGGAAATTCAATATGTATCTCACTTTGATATTTGTGAAGACATATTGGTCCTTGAGGAGTGTTAATTATGTCACATCTCATATCACACCCGGCCAAGGTTTCATATATATGGGGTTCATGTGATGAGTCCTTTATACCTACGGTTTTATTAGTCTCGCCTTTAATAACAGCTTTGACTTCTGGAATTTCTTCCACTATCCTTTCAGCGCATTGCTGATTCATTTTTGGTGAAAGTACAATCAGAGATTTATCTCCCAGATAAGGAATGGCTTGAAGTGGATAAGCAGGTGTTATCAGCGGTACACAAGTGTTTCTTAGGTTAGAATGTTCATTTTGAAGATCTTCGTCGACCATTAGTTTTAATACGTGAGCTACAGTTATATCAAGATGTCTTTTTCCGCAAGAACATCTTTCAAACTGGGAATCAATGATATTTAGGTTTATTTGCTCTGAAAGTGGTGAAAATTTTTTCAGAGGTATTGTTTCGCATTGTTGGCATGGATTAAATGTTTCTTTTGCTTGGATCAATATTTCCTCAGCAGTCCTTATGCAGGTACTTCCGCACTTGCATTTTAATTCCATTATACAAATAATTATTAAATCTTCTATAAGTTTTTTTATAAATGATTCTGAGAAATATGATATTTCAGTATTTGAGATGAACTAGATGGTATCTATGATCAAAATACATAATGACTTGATTAAAAAAACGCTATTTCTTTTTATTATTGTAAAAATTCAGATAATGGCCATTGTGTAAAAATTATGCAAAAAACAATTAATTACGAACATATATTAAACATTTTAATTCCATATGCTTAAATATGGGTTAATCCATATTAAATATTTGAGTTTTATGAAGCAGAAACGGAAAGATATTCTGAAGGACCTTTTAGGTGAATTTGGTTCTGAAGATTATGATGAAAACACGGAAAAAGAAGATTCTGAGGATACTAATCCAGAAGTTAAACTTGATGAACCTATTATTCCAAAGGAAGAACCAAAAAGTTTTCAGGAATTTTTAGATGAAGAAGAGGTTGAGGAAGAGGATGATGATGCATTTAATATTGAAAAAATAATGCAAAAACCTGTTAAATCTCAAAAAATTATCAAGAAAACTACAGATAATTCTCGGGCTGAAATTATTGAAGAGGATTTAATACCAGAATATAATGTTAGTGTTCCTAAATTTTCAGATAGTGAAAAACAGCTTCTTAATGAAATAAGGGAAAAATTGGTTGAAGTCGCGGTTTCTAAGGGCGAAGATTTTAAAATTGATGAATCAAGCTTTATTAATGAAGTTAAAGAATTTTTGAGGATGAAGGGAGTCCGTAATATTGATAAACTTTCGGCTCAAATCTCTCAGGAAATGTTAGGGTATGGGGAACTTGATTCTTTAATTAAAGACGATGATTTGGAAGAAATAATGGTTATTGGTATAAACCGGCCAGTATTTGTTTATCACCGAAAAATTGGGATGATGGTCACTAATGTCGTTTTTGATAATGACAAAGACATTAGGGCACTTATTGATGTTATAGCCCGTCAAGTTAATCGTAGAATTGACCAGCAGACTCCTATTTTGGATGCTCGTCTGCCTGATGGTTCAAGGGTGAATGCTACAATTCCTCCAGTTTCTGCAGACGGTTCCAGCCTTACAATACGTAAATTCAGAAAAGATCCTTTAACTGTAATTGATCTTATTAATTTTAAGACCATGTCATCTCATCTGGCTGCTTTTATGTGGCTTTGTGTGGATGGGCTTGGTGTAAAACCTTGTAATGCAATTATTGCTGGGGGTACGGGTTCTGGTAAAACCACAACTTTAAACACAGTAACTTCATTTGTACCTCCTAGAGAAAGAATAATTACTATTGAAGATACTCTGGAACTTCAACTACCTCACACTCACGTTTTAAGAATGGAAACTAGGCCTCCGAATATTGAAGGGTCTGGTGAGCTTGATATGGATACTCTGGTAAAAAATTCTCTTAGGCAGAGACCGGATAGGGTTATTGTGGGAGAAGTAAGGGGTAGTGAAGCAATTACTCTCTTCACTGCTTTAAATACAGGGCATTCTGGATTTGGTACCCTTCACTCCAATACTGCCAGAGAAACTATTACTCGGCTTGTAAATCCGCCTATGAGTGTTCCTAATATTATGATACCTGCTTTAGACTTTATTATAATGCAAAATCGTATGTACCGTCCTGAAGGTGGGTCTATAAGAAGAATAACTGAAGTTGCTGAAGTAGTAGGTATGGAAGAAGGTAATGTTCAACTTAACCGGGTATTTGAATGGAATAATGTTACTGATAAAGTAGAATATGTTGGAATTGCCAGCCAAACTCTTAGAGCACTTTCTGAACTTAGGGGTGTAAGTATAACTGAAGTTGAGGAAGAAATCGAAAAGAGGAGACTAATTTTAGAATACATGGCAGATAAAAATATCCGGGGCATAGAAGAAGTTGGACAATTTATTAATGATTATTATAAAGATTCTGATGAACTACTGGAGAGAGTTCTATAAATAACTATATTTCATATAAATCAGATTTAAGGAATTGAATAAGTATGTATTCCTTCAAAACAGGTGATTATTATGGCTAACTTAAAGGATATCTTCGATAAAATTGGTGGTTTCACTATTGATTCCAGTAAAAAAGTTGGAGAAGGGGTTCAAATTCCTGTAAATAAATTGGGGGGAATAAACAATAAAATTGGTGGTGTTAGAACTAGTATGGGTGGTGTTAGAACTGGTTTGGGTTCAAAATCTGATTCAAAATCTGAAAAAACAGATAAAGATGATAAAACGCCCAAATACAAATTTAAACCAAGTGATACGTCTTCTAAAATCATTAAACGGATGAAAATGAGCCCTGAGGAAATTGATGTATTTAAAGGACTTATAGAATCTGATAAAGTCGATAAAAAATCACCTAAAGAAGATAAAATAAAAAGTGAATCTTTTCAAAAGGCTTCACTGGAAGAACTCCTTAAAGAAGAGGAAAAGGAAGGCCTAGATCCTAAGTTAATTATTGGCCTTGGATTGACTTCTGGATTAATTGTAATGGGAGTCATGATATTTCTTGGTTTTGGAATAGAGATTGGACTTGCACTTATGTTAGTTATTTTTTTAATGGCTATGGTGCTAATTTTCTTACCCAATCTTAAAAAAGGAGGACGTTCTGCAGAAGCTTCTAGAGAATTACCCTATGCCTTAAGACAAATGGCCACTGAATTGAGGGCAGGCTTGGGACTTCATGATAGTATGCGTTCAGTTGCTATGTCTGGGTATGGGCCGTTATCTGAAGAATTTGCAAGAACTTTGGAAGAAATAAAATATGGGGAAACCACGGAAAATGCTCTAATGGATATGAGTGAAAGAGTTGGCTCTGATGGGATGAAAAGGGCTATTTATCAGATAACTCGAACTTTAAGCAGTGGTGGGGATTTGGCCAAAACTTTAAACGTTATTGCTGATGACATTGCCTATGAAATGAGAATGAAATTAAAGGACTATGCTCAAAAACTAAACTCATTCACCATGATCTACATGTTTGTGGCTATTTTAGGTCCAGTTATACTTATGATCATGCTGCTGGCAGCATCTACAGTAATGGGAGGGGAGCTTTTCCCACCAATTGTTTTGATTATCTTGTATCTGTTCTTTTTCCCTTTGATTGTAGGATTCATGGCCTTTATGATAAAAAGATTAGAGCCTAAACTTTAAATCAAAAAATATTATTTTTTTTCTTCAAACACATTAGTAATATATGCTCTTGTTCATCACAGGCATATGTAAAACTGGCATTTTCCCGGCTTTACTAAATGAAGTAATATGATTAATTATCTGCTTATGACGTTCTGAAAGACCATTAAAATTATAAAAGGGCTGATTTTTTAGTAAAATTAGGAAAAAAAGACGGATGCCCTATTGCATTTTTGATATTATTATTACTATGAATGTAACTATATTTAGTTTCGAATAAATCGTATTAGAATTCAAATCACTACTTAATATATGCTCCTACCAATCCTATTTGAGGAAAGATAAATACTGACAAAAACTGCAGAATTACCACCAGCAGCAGAGTGGTTGCTACAAAGAGATATTCTGGCTTGCCAATTTTTTTATTTAAACTAGAGTATAATTGTGATTTATCTGAGTATCCCCGACTTAACATACTTAAATAAATGCTTTCGCCTCGTTCATAGGATCTTAAAAACATCATCATAATGGTGAAACCCAGCTGTTTTAATCTCCAACTGTAACTGGTTTTTTTATTAAAAATATCGAAGTTTCGTGAGGTTTGAGCATTGGTAATCTTTTTTAACTCATCATAAAATAGGAATATAAATCTTATCATGAGACTTAATATCATGGAAAAGTCTCGGGGCATCCCTAATTTTCGGAATGAATGAACAACTTCTTGCATAGGGCTTATAGAAGATAATAATATGATTGATGTTAAAGTCACAATAATTCGAGAAAAAAGCAAGGCTGCGAACATCAAACCTTGATAAGTGATATTAATTCCAAAAGGTAATATGTATATAACCTCTCCTGGGCGTATAAATGGCTGAAAAGCTATGATAAAAATACTAAATGGGAGAAGTATCAAAATTCTTTTAAAAGCTGCTTTGAATGAGATTTTTGATAGATAAATTAATAATAATAAATAAGCTTCCAAAGCTACTAAAACTATAATTTGGGTACTAAAAACTGTATAAACTATTATAAGTGTTAATAATATTAGTTTAATTCGTCCATCCAGTGAATGAAGGATGCTTTCTTTCATTGATTCTCTTTCAATTAGATAAATTGAATCAGCTATTCCCATTTTTTGTCTCCAAATTATATATAAATAAATTAGTAATAATTTATTTAATTTAATGGATAGGGATTACTCCCTATCAATTATTTGTTTTATTTATTTAACCTTTTTCTTTTTTTAAGTACCATTGCTTCCGGATTTAAACCATCTAGCAGTCGTAGCTAAGCCAACCATGGCCAGGAAAGCTATAATTGTCCCTAAAACAATTGAAATAACTCCTCCTAAAGGAGATTCACCTAGTGCTGGCACGGCATAATCTGGCATTGGTGCTTCAAACATTGGTTCGGTTTCTTTAACTAAAACAATCTTTTCAGCTGCACTTTCCAAACCGTCAGGATTTGAGGAAGCCAAGAATGGTGCTAAAATTGCTATTATGATGGCTACAACTAACCCACCAATAATGAATTTTTTGTCTTTAGCATTCATTTTTCCACCTCTGTGTCGGGTTTTGGTTTATTCCAAGGGAGTAAATCTGGCCTAACTCTTTGAATTGCTAAAATTGCTACTACAGTTATTGCTCCTTCTGCAATACCTATCACGGCGTGATAGAGGCCCATGAAGAATAATCCTAAGTCTAATGGGAATGTTCCGGCCCACACTAGCTCCAAAACTACTGCCAATGATGCTACAAATATGGAAGCCCATCCTGCTAAGAATATAGCCACCCATAAATTTAATTTTTTCAATGCTTGGAATACTCCAAACCCGGTGAATCCTGCAATAACTCCCATATCAAGTATATTGGCACCCCAAGCAGTAATTCCTCCGTCTGCAAAGAAAAATGTTTGTACAGTTAGTACTACTGCCAGAACAAGAACTGCGGCCCAGGGACTACCAAATATGATTGCAACTAATGCTGCACCTAACATATGTCCACTGGTCCCCCAAGGGATAGGGATATTCATTGCTTGTATAGCAAATATAAATGCAGCTAAAACTGCCATTAATGGAACACGTTTTTCATCAAGATTTTCTTTTGCCCAGTTGAGAGCAAAGTACAATGCAATTATTGTAATAATATAATATATAGCTGCTTGCCCTAAAGGCAAGAAACCATCAGGTATATGCAAATTTTCGCCTCCTATTATCAATAAAAGAGCCATTTAATGTTTATATGTAGTTTAAAAGAGTAATATCTTATTTTATATTTTACTTATAAAAGAATCAATACTCAAATAAAACTCCTATCTGGCCCCTTAACACAATTCAATTTCGGAATTTATATCTTATAAATGTTATAGTTAGTATTACTAATTCTTTATTTTAATGTTAGAATTTATTACATTTTTATTACTAAAGCTTATTTTTTAGGGGTAATATTAATAAAAACAGCATAGTGTTGAAATTCAAAATGGATTTCAAGAGAAAAATAATAAATTTTGTTAGTTTATATGATTAAGTTTAATTAATAATTAAGTAGGTATAATATATTTTATAGGCTGTAATTCGTTTAATCATAATTTTTTTGTAAAATAACCTCGTGAAAATTTATTACTCATTTTAGCTTTTTTATCAAATTTTTAATACAAAAACTTTATATGCCTTGATAATAAATTCAAAAATATCATTATAAATCATTAATAATTAATTGAATTCGAACATATTAGTGAATATTAAACTAATTGGGATTAAACTGGTGATAATTGTGGCACCTAAATCAACCAAACCTAAAGACTTTAAAGAGGATTTTTGGAAATCTAAAGATATTAAAATCTCCATTGGAGATATTGTTCAAGATGAAGTAAGCGGAGAATCTGGTGAGCCTGTAGAAATGGGTCCAACTCCTAAACCTCATGTAACTGACCTTCGGGAATGGGACATGAAGTTAATGGAGAGATATGAACCATTTTACGCTCCATTCTGTGATATGTGTTGCCTTTGTACCTATGGTAAATGTGATCTTTTAGGTAAAAAAGGAGCATGTGGAATCGATGCCGAAGCTCAGCAAGCAAGAATGGTTTTATTGGCTTGTTTAATTGGTACTGCGGCCCATGCAGGTCATGCTAGGCATTTGGTAGATTATCTCATAGAAAAATTTGGGGCAGATTATCCTATAGATTTAGGAATGAATATTGATATTGAAGCTCCTATTATACGTACAGTAGTTGGAATGAGGCCCAAAACACTAAATGACCTTAAAGAAGTTTTGAATTATGCTGAAGAGCAGATGTCTCATTTACTCTCTGCATGTCACACAGGACAAGAGGGAAATAATCTGGACTTTGAATCTAAATCTCTACACGCGGGATTAATGGACGACTTAACCAGAGAAGTTGGGGACTTAGCACAGATTGTTGCTTTAAATATGCCTAAAGGTGACGGAGATGCTCCTCTTGTTGAAATGGGTTTTGGAACCATTGATTCTCAAAAGCCAGTTATTTTATGCATTGGGCATAACGTTGCTCCGGGAGCAGGAATAATGGACTACTTGGAAGATAGTGGTCTGGAAGAACATTTAGAAGTATGTGGTATCTGTTGTGCAGCTATTGATATTACTCGATATAATACAAATGCAAAAGTTGTGGGCCCTCTATCAAAACAACTTAGATTCATACGAAGTGGTGTGGCTGATGTTGTTGTTGTTGATGAACAGTGTGTTCGTACTGATGTTTTGGAAGAAGCTCTAAAAAATAATTCGGTAGTTATTGCCACTACTGATAAAATGTGTTTAGGCTTGCCAGACATGACTGATGAAGATTCTGATAAAATAGTTTCTGATCTACTTAATAGGAATGTCAAAGGTGCATTAATTTTAGATCCTGAAAAAGTGGGGGAAGTATCGGTTAAAGCTGCTATGAAACTTGCACCTGAGAGGAGTACTCAGAAAAAGTTGCCTGATCGAGATGAAATTATAGAAATGGCTAAGGAATGTACTGAATGTGGCTGGTGTCAAAGAGTTTGTCCCAATAGTGTGCCGATGATGGATGCTGTAGTGGCTGCCAGTAAAGGCGATCTTTCAATGTTAGAAACATTGTGTATTGATGAATTATGTTACACATGTGGTCGCTGCGAACAAGAATGTGAACGGGACTTACCACTAGTTTCTATGGTTACTAAAGCCGGAGAAAGGTTGGTAAAAAATGAAAAATACAACATTCGTTCTGGAAGAGGCCCTGTGCAAGATGTGGAAATAAGAAGAGTGGGAGCACCTATTGTTTTAGGTGACATACCTGGAGTAATTGCCATCGTAGGATGTTCAAATTATCCTCAAGGGGGTAAAGAAGTAGCTTTGATGGCACAAGAGTTCCTAGAGAGAAATTATATTGTATTAGCCACTGGCTGCGGAGCCATGTCCATTGGTGAATATAAGGACGAAGAAGGAAAAACTCTCTATGAAAAGTATGGTGGAGAATTTGATTCCAAAGGACTGATAAATATGGGTTCATGTGTATCAAATGCCCATATTTCGGGAGCCACTATAAAAATTGCCAATATTTTTGCAAAAAAACCATTAGAAGGCAATTATGAGGAAATAGCGGATTACATATTAAACCGTGTGGGCGCATGTGGTATTGCATGGGGCGCCTATTCTCAAAAAGCTGCAGCTATTGCAACTGGAGTTAATCGATGGGGAATACCGGTAGTAATTGGGCCACATGGGTCTAAATATCGGCGATTGTTTTTAGGTAGGGCTGATAAAAAAGATAAATGGAAACTTAATGATTTACGAACTAATGAGGTCGTTGATGGTGAGCCAGCTCCAGAACATTTACTTTACGCGGCAGAAAATAGGGAAGAAGCAACGGTTATGGTTGCCAAACTATGTTTAAGACCTAATGACACTCCAAAAGGTCGCCAGATAAAGTTAAATCATTATTTAGATCTCCATAAAAAATACTTTGGGACTATCCCGGATGATATTGATAAATTCATAAGAAATGATAAGGATATTCCTATAACTTATAAAAAGGATGTTCAAGCAATTCTTCATGAAAAAGGATGGGAACCTAAAAAAATTGTACAAGAACCCTCTTTATTGGAGTTTAGAAATGAAAAAAAAGCAGAATCTAAAGATAAATAATTTGGATTAGTTATGGTGATTAAATGAATGAAAGAGTAATTCCATGGCAACCAACAGTGATTGCTGGCCCCAAACAAGCTTTGTTGGTCACTCCAGAAACAGCCAAAATGATGCTTAAAAAAGCTAAAAGGCCCCTTTTTGTTGTTGGCCCTTTATTAAAAGAAGATCCAATCCTTTCGTTAACTAAAGATATTGCAGAACATTGGGAACTGCCAATAGTAACTACAGGGGATGCTTATAAAACTTTTAAAGATTTAGGTGTAGATTCAACTCATTATGGTATAGTGGAAATTGTTAACTTGCTTAAAGATCCTGACTGGAAGGGTATAAAAGGAGAAGGCCAGCATGATCTGGTAATGTTTATCGGATGTATATATTATATTGCTTCTCAGGGATTATCTACCTTGAAACATTTTGCTCCTCATCTTAAAACTCTTACCATTTGCAAGTTTTTCCATTCTAATGCAGATGCGTCTTTTCCGAATATGAATGATGATGAATGGTTGAAATATCTGGAGAAAATGAAATCTGATTAATATAATAATATTATTTCAATAATGAATGTTTAAAATCTAATTAAATCCAATTAAACTTATATTCTATAATATATTTTATAATTAATTAAAATGAATAATTGGTGAATTAGACTTATTATAAATTTAGGCGTATTATTCATGGAGGAATTCAATGTTTGAAGATATACCTGTTGACGTAAGTCCTATGTACGAAGGTGAAAGGATAAGGGCTGCAAATATGTTCGTAGAACTTGCAGGTCCTAAATCTATCGGTGCAGAACTGGTTCAAGTTCAAGAAAGTGTTGAAGACGGAAAAGTTTCAGTTATTGGTCCTGAAATAAGTGAAATGACCCAGGGTGAAATATATCCTTTTGGTTTAAAGATCGACATTCAGGGCGAAAAGCTAGAAAAAGAACTGGAAAGTGTAATTGAAAGAAGAGTGCATGAACTCTGTAACTATGTCAAGGGTTTCATGCACTTGAACCAGAGGGATCAAATCTGGTGTCGGATCAGTACAGATGCACTGGAAGCTGGATTTAAATTTGAACATCTTGCTAAAGCACTTTCAGTTCTATTTAAAGAAGAATTCCCAATTATTGAATCTATTGCCATTACCGTTCTTACTCAAGAAGCTGAAGTCTCAGAGTTTCTGGAAATGGCCAAAGAACAATACACTATACGGGATGAAAGGGCCAGAGAACTTTCTGATGAAGATGTAGATGTTTTCTATGGATGCTTAATGTGCCAATCATTTGCTCCATCACATATGTGTGTAGTCACCCCTGACCGGACCGCACTTTGCGGCGCTATAAACTGGTTTGATTGTCGTGCCGCAGCAAAAATTGATCCAGAAGGACCAATATTTGAAATAGAAAAAGGTGAAGTTCTGGATGCTGAGAAAGGTGAGTATGTAAATGTTAATGCGGCCATTGCAGAAAAATCTCAGGGGATGACAGATAGAGTTTACATACACAGTGTATTTGGTTATCCTCATACATCCTGTGGTTGTTTCGAAGCGGTTGCTTTTTACATTCCTGAATTAGATGGTATAGGCCTAGTAAACCGTGACTTTAAAGGAGAAACCCCTCTAGGAATTCCGTTCTCTGCTATGGCAGGTCAGTGCTCTGGTGGAAAACAGGTAGAGGGGTTTACTGGATTAAGCCTGGAATATATGAGATCTCCTAAATTTTTAAAAGCGGATGGTGGTTATGGTAGAGTTATATGGATGCCTAAGGAGATTAAAGAATCTGTAATGGAATTCATACCTGAAGAACTTCGGGATAAAATACCTACTGAAGAAGATGCCAATAGCATTAAAGAAATCCGGAAATTCATACGTGAAGCGGAGCACCCGGTAATGGACCGAATCAAACAGGCCAAATTAGAAGCTGCTGAAGAATCTGAGGAAATCGAAGAGATTGAAGTAGATGAAAGTGAATTTGGAGAACCTGGAATGGCTCCGGTAATGATGGCCCCAGAATTTGCTATTCCAGCATCTGGTGGAGTTAAAATAATCTTTAAGAATGCTAAAATATATGCTGAAAAGGTTATTATCAAGAAAAAATGAGGTTTTCACCTTATTTTTATTTTATATTGCAACTAATACATTTGAACTCTATTTGTAATCAATCATATGTTTTATATGATAAACTAAAATCGATAAATGGTGTGATGCATTGATAATTGCAGTAAGTGGAAAAGGCGGAACTGGAAAAACAATGGTTTCGTCGGCTCTGGTAAATCTATTATCCAAAACAGGCAAGGATATCTTGGCCATTGATGCAGATCCTGATTCCAATCTACCAGAAGCTTTAGGAATTGATGTTCTTAAAACTGTCGGTGATGTTAGAGAAGAATTAAAAAAGGACACTGCTTCAGGTAACATACCTTCTAGTGCCAACAAGTGGGATATTCTAGACTATAAAATAATGGAATCTGTGGTCGAAACCCCCGAATTTGATTTGCTGGTTATGGGGAGGCCTGAGGGAAGTGGGTGTTACTGTGCAGTTAATAATATGCTCCGAAAAATCATTGAAACTATTTCTTCCAACTATGACTTCATTGTCATAGATACTGAAGCTGGATTAGAACATTTAAGCCGTAGAACAACCCAAAATGTGGATGTGATGTTGGTGGTAACTGATCCTTCTTACCGTGGTATATTAACCGCTCAGAGAATTGGAGAACTGGCCAAAGAGCTGGAAATAAATTTCAAAAAGCTTTTCCTCATACTAAACCGGGTTAAAATCGAAGATGAAAAGAATCTTCGTGAAAAAGCCGAAGCAACTGGCCTGGAATTAGGTGGGCTAATTTATGAGGATTCTGTGGTTTCAGAATACGACATGGAAGGAAGGCCTTTGATTGAGTTACCCTCGGATGCTGTTTCTGTAAAAGAACTTACCAAAATTGTCGAAAAGATTTTAAAATTCCATTAATTGGTTTTTACTAATCAGTTATTATTGAGATCAAATATTTTACAAAATATTCTAAATTAAATTTCATTAAAATAATTAAATTAATTAAAAATAATCGAAGAGGATGTGGGTTTATGGATAAAATGACGCAACTTCTTAAACTGCTTGAAAATACAAAATCTATAGAAATAAACGAATTTAGAATGGATTTTGATGAGCTTGAGCTACATCTAATGCCAGCCATCCAGCAAGCTGTTCAGAAGGCAGTAACAACAGAAAAAGCTATTGCAACCGAAATAATGGCCATGGAAGAATTTAAACCTCCTATACAAGACTATCCTGGAAAGGTGGCCGAAGTTCAATTAGGAAAAGGCAGCAGAACGCCAGTTTATCTAGGAGGTCAACAGGCACTTTACAGATTTGAAGAACCGCAGCCCAATCCTCCAGTAGTAACCTTTGATGTTTTTGATATTCCTATGCCTGGCCTTCCAAGGCCTATAAGGGAACATTTCAGTGATGTAATGGAAAGTCCCGGCGAATGGGCCAAAAAAGCAGTAAAAGAATTTGGTGCAAACATGGTCACCATGCACCTGATTGGGACTGGTCCTAAAGTTATGGACAAAACTCCTCGGGAAGGAGCTCAAGCTGTAGAAGAAGTTTTACAAGCAGTGGATGTGCCTCTGGTTATCGGGGCTTCTGGAGATCCTGTAAAAGATCCTTTAGTTCTAGAAGCTGCTGCTGAAGCGGCTCAGGGCGAACGATGTCTTTTAGCATCAGCAAATCTTGATCTTGATTACAGAAAAGTAGCTAAAGCAGCAGTAGATAATGATCACGCGGTTTTGTCCTGGTCAATAACTGATGTGAACATGCAAAAAACACTTAATCGTTACCTCCTGAAAGAAGGTTTAACTCACAACGACATTGTTATGGATCCAACTACTTGTGCTCTGGGTTACGGTATTGAGTTTTCTATTGATATAATGACCAGAACCAGATTAGCAGCTCTTAAAGGAGACACTGACCTGCAAATGCCAATGTCGTCGGGTACCACTAATGCATGGGGTTCCAGAGAAGCTTGGATGAAAAAAGAAGAATGGGGACCAACTGATTACCGGGGACCTATCTGGGAAATTGTAACAGGACTCACTATGATGCTCAATGGTGTCGATATCTTTATGATGCTCCACCCGACTTCTGTTAAACTCTTAAGAGAAATTGGAGACACTTTTGTAAAAGATTACATGACCACTGAGCTCCCTGAAATTAGTGACTGGATAACTCAGCTGGAGGGCTAATAGCTCGAAAAATTATAGGAGGTTTAAGAAATGAGTGTTACTGCAATGGATATTTACAGATTACTTCCAAAAACCAACTGTGCTAAATGTGGAGAAGCATCATGCATGGCTTTTGCCACTAAATTGTCTGAGAAGGAAACTGACTTGGAATTATGTACTGAACTTGCTGCCAATGAAATGCAAGCACTGGAGAACTTACTTGCTCCTGCAGTTAGAGAGGTCATTATAGGCAAAGGAGACAAGGCTATAGCTATTGGTGGGGACGAAGTACTTTACAGATATGAACTTACATATTACAACCCAACTGCACTAGTTATTGATGTCAATGATGAGATGGAAGCTGCAGAATTTGAAGAAAGGGTTAAAACTATTGAAAATACTGAATTTGAGAGAACTGGGGAACTATTAACTCTCGATGCTATAGCTATTAGAAATAAATCTGGTGATGCAGATAAATTTGCTGCTGCGGCTTCAAAACTAAAAGAATCAAAATATCCTTTAGTATTATGTTCTTTGGACCCATTAGCAATGAAAAAGGCTCTGGAAGTGGTAGGGGATGAAAATCCACTTATATATGGAGTTACTGAAAATAATTTCGAAGATATGGCTGATTTAGCTGTGGAATACCAGTGTCCGGTGACATTATTTGTACCTGGAGATCTGGAAAAGATGAAAGAGCTTTCCCACACTCTAAGGGCCAAAGGACTTAAAGATATAGTCTTAGATCCAGGTACCTTTGTGGGAGATGCTATTGGTGATACTCTGGATAATTTCGTCATGATTAAAAGGTTGGCTATTGAAGAACGTGATGAAGACTTCCGTTTCCCAATACTGGGGATTCCAGCTCTTTTAAGATTAAATAATGATGAAGATGAAGTGACCAAAAGTATTAAAGAGGCCACTATTGCTGCCACATTACTAAATAAATACGCAGATATGCTTATCTTAAATGGAACTGAAATATGGGAAATTATACCTGTTTTAACTTTAAGACAGAGTTTATACACTGATCCAAGAAAACCACAAGCTGTTGATGCTGGTTTATATGAATTTGGTGAACTTGATGAGAATTCACCCGTGCTTCTCACCACTAACTTTGCTTTGACGTATTACACTGTTGAAGGGGATTTAAAGTCTGGAAAAGCAAGCACTTATCTCCTGGTCCTTGATACTGTGGGTCGAGCAGTTGATGTATCCCTAGCTGGTGGTCAATTAAACGGAAAAGCAGTAGCTGATTTAATTAAAGAAACTGGAATTGAAGATAAGGTTAAAACCAGAAAAATGATTATTCCTGGTTTAGCAGCCCCCGTAAGTGGAGAAATAGAGGATGATAGTGGATGGGAAGTTGTTGTAGGACCAAGAGATTCTTCTGCTGTTCCAGATTATCTAACAAAAAACATTTAATCTTTTATTAAATGTATTTGAATTAAATTTGTAATTTAATCAATTCTTTAAAAATAAATAAATTGGTCGCTATTTGCGATTAATTAAATATATTTTTTGGAATACGTTACATGATAATCTCAATTTAAATATAAAACTCCTAAAAATTATTTAAGGTGATTTAATGAATACTCTGATGGTTGTTGATCCCCAAAGTTGTAGTGAATGCTTTGACTGTATCAATGCATGTAAAAAAACTCATGGGGTGGCCAGGGCCAAAAAAAGCAGTTCAATACCTGTTTTTTGTTTGCAGTGCCATCCTGATAAGGCTCCATGTGCAAGAATATGCCCTACTGGCGCCATAAAAGATGAAAATGGTTCGTTAAAAGTTGATGAGGAATCCTGTATTTTATGCAGATTATGTATGATTGCCTGTCCTATAGGTATTCTGGTAATCGATGAGGAGAAAAAATCAGCTCAAAAATGCACTCTTTGTATGGATGCCGATACCATCATTCCGGCTTGTGTGGAAGCATGTAAAGATAATGTTTTAAAAATATTCTCGATAGAAGATTTAGAAGATCTTAAAACAGATGATGAGTTCACGGATGTGCTGGAAGAGGCTCTTAAAATCTATAAAACAAAAATCTAATTATTTTAATATTTAAATATATTTTTCACTATTTTCTTATTTTATTCGTTATTTTTATATAATTTTCTGGATTAGTTTTCTTATTTTAATTAGAAATTTTTATAATATTTATTGTTAAATTTCTTATTTTCTATTTTTTAATTACTTTATTCCCCTTAAATTGAACTCCCTCTCTTTTTAATAGTTCTTTTTTCATCTTTAATCCACCACGAAATCCTCCAATGGTCATGTCTGATTTCACGACACGATGGCAAGGGATAAAAAGTGGAAGTGGATTTTTATTTAATGCATTTCCAACCGCCCGATAACCTTTTGTTCCTAGACTTTCACCAATTTCTTTATAAGTTCTAAATTCACCGTATGGGATTTTAGAAACTTCTTTTAGAACTTTAATATCAAAATTTTCTTTTTCATCAAATTTTAATTCTTTATTTTTACTATTTTGTCCGTAATAGTATTTTCCAATTTTTTTAATTAATTCAGGGCTATTTTTAGAATCTTTTTCAGTATCTAAGTTTATATAGAAATGATACTTATCATCAACAAATTCATTAAGGTCATTTAAAGCTTCTTCTTTACTATCTCTTCCCAAACTACTTGATATTAGATTATTATCACAGCAAGCAAGTGCAAAATAAAATTCTTTATATTTTCCGGAACTAATTTTAATCTTATTTTTCTTAGTCTTATTTTTCATGTAAAAAATCCCGGTTTTAATTAAACTTTAAATTTTGAAATAATTTTTCACTTTACTTTATATGGAAACTATTTATCATTATCTTCATGTATTTTGATGCTTCATCCATATCTTTGATGTTTCCTGTGAACCAGAAATAATATAAATTGTCGTACTTTTTGAAGACTATAACTATAGTTCGTTTTGCTGGGTCAAACTTATAATTATCACCAACAACTTTAAAAGCACGGGAACCTGCAATATGATCCTCTGTTTTGAATACTTTTTCAATGTGCTGTTCATGAAAAACTTCAGCTATAATGTCTGCAAATTCACCAATAGTAACGTCTTCCGCATTAGTTTTGCGGTTAATTGAAAATTTAAGACTTTTAGGAGGCCAATAACCAATCAATAGCTTTTCCCATTTATATACATCGTCCAAGTCCCAGAACAATGGATAATCAAAACAAAACTCCTCATTTTCAAAATGATCCAGGTCGGGTGCCAATTCAATTAAATCAAGGGCTTCTTGGGCTCTTTTGCGGACGAATATATATTTTTCATCTAAGGCCTTTTCTAAATATTTAACTGCCACTTTATCTCCTATTCTTCCCAAGGCCTCTGCTGCTTTGCCTCTAACATAACGATTTTCATCTCGAAATCTGCGATCGCTCAATGCTTTTATTAATGGTTCTAGTGCTTTTTTACTACCTATACGTCCTAAAGATTCAGCAGCAATTGCTCGTGTTTGCCAATCAGTGTCATGAAGCTTTTTTAAAAGTGGCTTAACGGCTTTACTTTTCATTTTTACCAATGCACCAATCGCATGGCGTCTGACATCAATATCTTTATCATCCAGGGCTTTCAGTAGTGGTTTGAGTGCTCTTTCGTCACCTATTCTTCCTAAAGAAGTAGCAGCATTTTTACGTACTGGCCAATCCCTATCTGATAACGCTTCAATCAATGCATCAACGGCTATAGGATCATCCAGCTCTCCCAAAGATCGGGCTGCTTGTTTACGAACATCTCCATCAGTATCATTTAGGGCATAGATTAATGGTTCTAATGCTTCATAATCCCCTATTCTACCTAATGCTTCAGCTGCTTTCCATCGAACTTCTGAATCAGAATCATCAAGACGTTCTATTAATGGAGTCACAGCATATTTACTTTGTATTTTTCCTAGTGCTTCTGCAGCATTGGCACGCACAGTGCCGAGGACTGAAAATTTAGAATGCCAATCTTCATATTCCAGAGATTTGATTAAGGCAGATACTGCTCGTTGATCTCCTACATATTTTAAAGCACGAGTAGCTTCTTTTCTCACTATGAAATCTTCATGTTCTAAAGCATCAATAAGTCCCGGAACATCTTTTTCCGCCATCAACTCGTCTACATCGACTTTGTACTTGTTTAAAGTCATTTATTTCCCCAACTATAACTTCAAGCATTTATAAATCTTATTTAGAATATTACTTATTCTAGAATTTATTTATAGATTCATTAAGATAATCCAAAATTATAATATTATATATAAACTTCTTTCCTAAAAAGTTTACACCATCCTATTGGCTATTTCAATAGCTTTATCTTCCCCATATATTAAACTCAAGTTAGAAATAATGGTCAAATAAGACTTTAAAGGCGTAATATCGTCTTTTAAAGTGGCATTGGCCATGTAACTTAATGTTTTTGCTACAGATTCTGTATTTCCTGCGATGTGATAAACCATAACTGCATCAGCATAGTGATTCAAGCCATAGTTAGTCGGGCTACCATCATCAGTAAATCTTCCTTGAGAATTTTGATTGTTTACTAACCATTTGGATCCCTTTTTAATAGAATTTAAAACATTTTTATCCGGTGTGGAATTATAATAAAGACAGAGGCCTTTAAGAATCTCAATATTTTGATAGGATTGTGAAGTCCAGGAACCATCACTTTTTTGCGCTTTTAAAACATTTTTGATGATTTTTTCCTTGCCTGATGGATTCATTCCACTTACCTGAGCATCGGTTTTCAGACTTAAATAATCTGGACCTAAGGTGCTGTTTTGAGATTTTTTAACATTGGAAATATTTATATAATCTTTTCCAGTTTGTTTATTAACAAACTCAAGGCCTTTTGTGGTTATAATGGTCTGATTTTCATTAATATTTGACTTTTCATCATCCACATTCATTAATGGATATATAGTTTCCATTGTTCCTATAGTATACTCTTCTGGAGGTATGCTTGTAGGGAAAGACCCAGTTTCCATTTGTTTATAACTCAACCAGTTAAGTAAATATTGTGAACGACTATTTAGATCTGCACTCGAGCTATTAGACATATGAGCATATAATATAGTTATTTGTGAATTTAATGCATAATCTCCTTTGTATATGCCTCCAAATTCTAAATCAAGGAGTGAATCTTTTAAATAGTCCCCCCCATTTTCAGAATAACTGTAACCATTCCAGAATTGTTCTATAAATTCTAAACTCTTTTTATATTCTGTATTATTAATTGATGAGGAGTTTAAGTTATTAGTAGGGGGATTTAATGTAGGATTTTTAATATATTTATAAACAGAAGCATCTCCCGAAACAAAATATGTTTTAAAGTGAGTATCATATGGTATGTAAGTTATCAACCCATTGGAAGATGTTAGGTTGTACATGCCGGGAGATACGTAGATATAGCTTATATTGTATTTATTTAAGAGATAATAGGCTTCACTTGCCTGGGCAGTCCCTAACATAGTATCTACATCTCTTTGGGTGGCCACAGTTTCATCAACAGAAGGTGCATTTCCCATAAATCCTTCATAAACCGTTTTCCAGAGAGCAACATCTTTACGATGTGTATTACCTATTAAGAAATATGCATCATCTTTTGTTGTTAAAAAAATTGCATCTGCTGGTGTTTCGTTTTCAATCCACTTAAAAGCCGAAATTTCATTTGCTGTAGGCTGGCTGACACCACTGTAAGCAATTGATACTCCTTGAGCTATAGGAATTGAAATAAGGATTAATAATAGAATTATTTTTAAACTTCCACCGAAGTTTCTTTTAAAGAGTTTATAACTTTTGAAAATTGAAAGTTCATTAATTTTAGGCAATAAAATATATGCAAATACATATCCTGCCATTAATGTTAATGGAATTGCTGCATATGGGTCTCTAAATCTAAAGGAGTATGTTCCAATGACCATAAATGCAATGGCCCATAATGCCAAGAATTTATATAATGAATTCTTTGATTTTATGAAAATAACCAGCCCATATAACCCCAGAACTAGTTGAAGAATGCCCATCCATTTGGGGAACCCTAAAATAGTTACTGGTTCCTGTTGGAATCTGGCTACGAAAGTAACAAATTCTAAAAGCCCAATTCCAATTAAAATGAATACAATGGAAAATGTAACTGGTTTTTTCTTAAATGATGGTATTAAAAATGTGACCATTAAAAGCAGAGCTACCAGTGCCATAAATACCCATCCCCTATGGGTGAATAGATATATGGTAAATATAACTAAGGCAAACAGCAAATATTTGTAATTTCCAGAGAATATTTTTAGAAAATTCTTTAAGGCAAAATTATCTAGATTTTCATATCCTGGAATTGATTTGATATATTTTACTAAAAAGTAAGCCATGCTTATGAAAAATAGTATTCCCAGTGATTCGGGTATAAAGACAGACGTACGAACTATAAATGCTGGGACAAATGCGAATAGGAGAGTTGATAGTAATTCTGCATTTTTATTATCAAAAAGCTCATGTGATAATCTATAAAATACAAAAACTGAGGCAACTCCTAGAAGCGGAGGCAAAATAAAGAAAACTAACTGGCTGTGAAATGTTTCATAAAGAATAGTTCCAATGATATGATACAATGGGGGGTAACCATAAGAACTTAATCCCATTAAAGAAAGAGGATTATGGGATATAACTCCAAATCCTTGTTCAATTATCCTCATAACAATATCATGGTGTAAATAGGCATCATTACCTGCAATGGAAAGATTTCTGCTGGGAATTAATCTAACGAGGAATGTTCCAAGTAATATTAATATTAAATAGATTTGATTAAGATTTTTTGCAATTAAATTAGAGCTTAAAATGGATTTTTTACTCATTGGGCCACCATTATAGTAATTTTTAATTGTATGAATTAAATTATAAATATTCAATTATTTATTTCATTATTAATCTCATTAACATTCTATTGAACTAATTAATAATCTAGAATGTTTTATCCTGTTTGAAATTTTTTTCTCATCTTAATTCTAATTAAGCATTTATAAGTATATTTTTTACTATAATCTCTGCTAAATTTCTATTATTTTCTAGAAAAATTTCTATTAATCATATATGCCCAATTTATTGTATTGATCATAAAAATAAAATGAAAAAGGACTATAGAAAAATAATCATTCTATTCTTATTAATTTTAATCTATAAAATTGTTCTAAGGAGTTTTAAAAGCTCAGGATAGCCTTTTAAAAGTCTTAAAATAGATAATTTGGAAATTGTATCAATATCATTATTTTGGGCAGATCTTAGTAGGTTATTTATATCTTCATCATTGAGTTTATCAAAAATTTTTCTAAATCGCAGTGATTTTTCTAAATTTTTACCCACTTGTTTTTTCCAAATTTTTTCGTAACTTTTCAAGTATTTTTCCGAGTAGTCCTCTTTTTGAACAGCATCGGCAGCAACCATACCTGCTATTTTAGCACATTCTGCAGAAACATGAATTCCACCACCCGTCACAGGATCAACCTGTCCGGCAGCATCTCCCACAACTATTAGGCCATTTCCATAGGTTTTTTGAATCGGTCCGCCTATAGGGACTGCACCCACATTGAATTCAACTTTTTTACCACCTAAATTTTCTGTAAATTTTTGGAGATAGTGGTAGGCAGTACATTGGGAACTTCTAATGCCCAACCCTACATTGGCTCGATTATCTCCTTTGGGAAATATCCAAGCATATCCTCCGGGTGCTATTTTTTGGCCAAAATAGAATTTCATCATTTCCGGGTCAACATCTAAGCCCACCATTTCAAATTGAGCACATGAACAGATATCTTTAGGTTTAAATCGATTTTCTAATCCATAAAATTGGCCCATATTTGATTCAATTCCATCCGCAGCAATAACTATTTTGGCAGGTATTTCTAAGATCTTTCCCAGGTGTTTAGCTACAACACCTTTCACTTGACCATTTTCTGTAATTAATCCCTTCACGCTGGTTTTCAGCATTATTTCGGTTCCGGCATTTGCTGATTGTATGGCTAAATTTTTATCGAAATTTTTTCTCTCTAAGATACGGCCTTTTAAAATTTTATTTTTTGAAGTTACACTATTTTTGTCAGGGGAGTATATTGTAGCTCCTTTGACTCTAGCAAGGGTGTATTCTGAGGATGGTGAAATATCTATTTTTTTAAAAAAAGAATCACTAACTCCGCCGGCGCATTGGACAGGAGTTCCAATTTCTTGATGTTTTTCAATCATTAAAACATTTGCACCATTTTTCGATGCATACATTGAGGCTATAGATCCAGAAACACGGCCTCCAACTACAACTACATCGTAATTCATTTAAGTCCTCTTTAGGTTATTTATCCATATAATGTTTGATTATATGATTAATTATACTAAATAATATTGATTAGAACTATTGATTAAAATAATAAGTTATTATTTTCTATTTTATTTAAAATTCTACTTTTTTAGTGCTCCTAAGGGACAGATGAATATGCAATTTTCACATTCAACACAGCCCTGACCAATATTTAATTGCCATTCATCCAAGGATAATACATTTTCATGGCATACACTTACACAAGCACCACAATATCCACAAGTGTCTGTTTTGAATTTCAATTTTATCACCGATATTTATCATTTAGATTATTAAATATGATATAAAATCTATATTTATTATGTAAACTGAAATATAAAATGTTATATTCAAATAATGCACTAAAATAATGTATTTATGAAAATGAAATCTAAATCCTAAATAATTGCCTAAATTATTAATTTAGTTCATATTTATCCTAAAATTTCAATTGAATTTGAATAAATAACCGTTAAGTTAATATAGTACAATGTACAACTTACGATAGTATGCAGGGGTGCCCGAGCGGCCAAAGGGGGAGGACTTAAGATCCTCTGGCGTAGGCCTTCGAGGGTTCGAATCCCTTCCCCTGCACTTTAATAATCTTAATTTAAGTTTAACTATTAATTTCAGTCAATTTCTAGCTATTTGTGCAATAATTAATTGATAAGATAGTAAAATATATATAATCATAATTAATAAATGAATGAAAATCCCATTACTGTTTTTATTCATATAATTGTTTCATTATTGCCTTAGTGGCTCAGGGGTAGAGCGATGCCTTGGTAAGGCATAGGCCGGGGGTTCAAATCCCCCCTAAGGCTTTAATTACTTTTTTATTAGTTTTTTATTCACAATTTTTAGTAATTTAATAATTTTTATTCAATATCTTTTAATTATTAATCTTATTAATAGATTAATTGGAATAAATTTTATTCATTTTAGATATTCTGATATCAAATGATTAAAATATCGATCCAATATGATGGAAAATAAGATTAAAAGAATAACTTTAAGTTAAAAGATTTATCTAAAAGTTAATTTGTTAATTATAAAATCCTAAGGTGATGTTTATGGAAAAGAAAATAGCTCAAATTTCTGATATTCATTTTGGTGAGAAAAATTTCTCTCAGCACTTAAAAAATAATCTTTTAAATCAACTAAAAGAAGAAAATCCTGATCTTATTATAGTTTCTGGGGATTTAACTACTGAGGGATACGTTCATGAATATGAACAAGCAGCGGAGTTTGTAGATGAATTAAGGTCTATAACTAATACCTATACTATACCTGGAAATCACGATGCTAGGAATGTTGGCTTAATTCATTTTGAAAAACTTATTGGTCACCGAAAATTTACCCATGTAGATAAATCCGGAGGATTTGCAATTTTTGGCCTTGATTCATCTGAACCGGACATTAATGATGGACAGATAGGAATTGATCAACTGATCTGGTTGAGAAAAGAAATGGAAAAACTTCCCAATGATTTATGTAAAATCGTGACATTTCATCATCATTTACTTCCTATTCCTCAAACTGGCCGTGAAAGAAATATATTATTGGATTCAGGTGATTTACTAAGAGTATTCAGTGAATGTGGTGTTGATTTTGTACTTAATGGACATAAGCATGTTCCAAATGTCTGGATGATAGAAAAAATGGCTGTACTTAATTCTGGAACTGCTACTACTCGTAAATTAAGAGGCAATACTTTTCCTTCCCACAATCAACTGCTTATTCATGATAATGATATTCATGTTGATTTAATAAATACTGAAACTGGTGCCAAAAGGGAAATGGCTAATTATTCTGTTAGATTAGAACAAGAGGAATATGTCGTTTGTTCTTATAATCATCTTTTAAATCACGATTAAACTGATTTAATCATTTTGTGATTATCATTTTATTTATTATTATCTTCTTTATTAGTTTTTAAGAATTATATTCACTTAAATTCAGAAATACTTTGCCTTGTATTGTATTTTCATATATTTAATAAATCCTTATGTAAATCAATTCCTTATGTAAATTAATAATTGATCAGTTATTTATTTAGTTCTCAAATAGCAAAAATAAGTAGGCTATATACGAATATATAAATTAGATAAAATTGAACGGATTATATGATTAAATATTGAATTATTAAATCTAAAGTAAAAATTAACTCAGAATTGCATTTTTAAACTAAAATATTTATAAAATTAATTCAAAAAAATGAAAATTTATTAGTGATAACATGTCCAAGACCTTTGATATATTTATGGCCGGCATTATCTCCGGAATTGTTGCTTACACTACCATCCAACTGGGAATTGGAGGGACAGTCATAGGTGCAGTTTTAGGGTCTGTACTTTATCAATTCATGTCTCATTTCATTCGAAATCCGTTAGAAAAAGTTCAAACTCAAAAAATTGAATCCAGTATTGTATATACATTACCTCTCCTCTTAATTCTAGGAATAGAAATTATATATTTCATGGCCCCCATCTATTGGCGCTCAGAACAAATTTTCTATTTTCTACAAGGTGCCACAGGATGGAATCTATTTAGATCAATTGGAATTGGCCTGATAATAATGGGAATTTACCCTATTTTACAGTCTGAATTTGTTAAAAAACGATATGGGTTTATAATTTCTGGTTTAGGAGTAATAGTGCTACTTAGGGGATTGATAGACGTGCATTCTCCTTTGGTGAATCTTTACTATGGGTTATTCACTCGATTTGATGATTTAATATCTTTAATGGTCATATTTGTACTTATCTATGTAATTTTTGCCATTTTAAAAGGATCTATATCGTTAATTAGGCAAAAAGATGATGAAATTGATCTTAATGGTGAAGAAAATAAAAACAGTAAAGAAGATTCAAAAGAAAAAAATCTAGATGAATGGCTGAAATAGATAAATGAATTAGCTGTTTGACAGAAGCATAACTAAATATTGGGATCAATTATGGAACTATTATCATTTCCATTTCTTTAAAAATTTTAATTAATTAGTATAATTTTAAAAAATATTTAATCAAATAATAGGGATATCATGAATAAAAAGACTAAAAACACTACACTTAAGTCTATACTAGATATTATACTGTATGAAAATCCAGCAACACAGGATGAAATTGCAGATAAATTAGGAATAACTCGCAGATACGTAACCAAACTTCTTCAACCAATGGTAAAAAAAGGTGTAGTAAGAAGGGCCTATATATTGGATATCCAAAAATTTAATGAGTTTTCAGAGATGTTTGATGAGGAACGTACCTCTAGAGAATATGCTGGAAGTTTTGTCATTAAAGATATATTAAAAAATATGTCAGAACATGTATGTCAGCAACTGGAAAAATCATTCAATGCATTTTCTAATTACAATGTGGGAATGGCTAATGAAGCCCTTAAAATGGATTATACTACTAATAATATGCATGAAAAAGTCAGATCCTCAGTTGATACGGCCATGGCTATAAATCCTTACTCAGAATTTAGTAAAACAATGGTTTTTAGTGAAATAGCCTATGATTTAGAACGAATTGGTGATCATTCAGGTATTATAGCTAACTTCACTCTAAAAGAAGCATATGAAGTTGATCCGGAAATGCTCAAATATCTGGAAGATATGTATCAAACGGCCCGTAAAATGGTCAGCTGGTCCATGGAGTCATTTATTAACGAAAGACTGGATTTAAAAAATGACATTATGGATTATGAAGAGAAAATGCATGCTCTTCAAAAGAAGGCCCTTAATTGTATAGCCACTCAGATGGCAGAAACTCCATTTGAGGATAAGGACCGCTCAACATATTATATATCTCTTTCACGTGTTGTTAAAGCATTTGAAAGAATTGGGGATATTTCAATTGAAATAGTAGATACTGCAGTCGAATACTATCGCAATATTCCTAGAACTACCACTCCGGAAAGATTTAGAGAAAAGAGGCAGTCTTATGGTTCAAATAACAAGGAATAAAAATATATTTAACAAAGCAGATTAAATCAGATTGCTTTCATATTTAATAAATAGAATAATTATTAGAATTAATTATTAGAATAATTTTAATATTTATTCTTTTAAAACTATTCTTCTTTTTTTCCCATGTACTCTTTAATTTTTTTATCTTCCCAATCTTTTCCTAGGAATCTGTTTCTTGACACAATCTCCATTCCCTGCCATAAAACTGCAATTCCCCAGAATATAGTGACCCAGTAAAACCACCAGGTGCCGGGAGAAACAAAAAAGTTGATTACAAAAAGAAGGGCATTAATTATTACATAAATCAAAAGATGGTTGTAAAAGGCTTTAAGCTGCTTTACTCTTTTTTTAGCTTGTTCGTATTTTTCTTCCATATTATCTCCTCTTTAGTTCTAATTTCAAAATAATCAAATTAATAAGATTAATTAGGATAGTTATTGAAATTTGGATATTTGATATAAATTATATGTTCCTTATTTATTATTAAAATATGCAATTTACAGCATAGTCAATTAAAAATTAATAAAAAATTAAAAAATCAAAACTAAAAAATTCAATTAAATATAGTCTAAAATTTAGTATCTAATTATTATCTAACCATTTCCGTATTTTTTTCATTCTTTACCATCATAATAAATTTCATCCATTTCAAAAACCTTTCTAAATGGTGACTCCCTAGTGACCTCTTCATGTACATGGGCCATTATTCCAGGTAGTCTTCCTATAATAAACATTCCACTTCCTAATCTCCAATCAAACCCAAGATCAGATAAGATTCCGGCATTAGCACCATCTATATTCATTCGAATACCTTTGGACTCGAAAAGTAAATTTTCAAGGGCTAAGGCCAGTTCACTGTGCCTACCTAGGCATTCATATTCCTGGGCCAGTTCCATAAGTCTTGGTGCTCTAGGATCTTCATCATGATATCGGTGTCCAAATCCTGGAATTTTTTCTTCTCTTTTCATGAAGTAATCAAACATGATTTCTGCCATACTATCAATGTCCATGTCTGATCTAGTTTTATTTATACCTTCTTGAAGGACTTGCATGGATTTTTCAATGGCTCCGGCGTGATTTTCTCCAAAAGCCAGCAAAGCTCCAGCCAAACAGGCATGCATTGGAGATCCTGCCGAAGCCATTAATCTCGCGGACTGTGTGCTAGGGGGTGTTACTCCATGGTCACAGAATGATACCAATATGGCTTCCAGCATTTTTGATTCGTTCTTTGAAGGTTCTTCTCCATTGATTAAGAGATATATCATTTCTGCAAAGGATGTATTTCCTATCAAATCTTCTTGTAGATGGCCTCTGGTTAGGAGCCTATTAGGTTCTACCTTTGTTATAGCGGTCCTCCACTTGAGATTATTGGGTTTGAATATATCCTTTAATACTTCCTCAGTTATCATAATGACTCTTATATTATCAAAGGATTATTTAACTTTAATGCTTTTAGCGTAGTATTGTTCTTATATTAAGAACTAAATTTTTATTTTAATCCTCTAAAAATGCTCCAAAAAGAGAAATGTTCACTAAAAGTGATTATTAGTACACTAAATAGTAACCTTTATATGCTTGTAGGCTAAGGTTAAGAATGAGGTGGTAAAATATGGATACCAAAATTATCATTGGAATAATCGTTGCTATAATAATAATAGCCGGTGCCGTTATGGCACTCGGTGGCGGAAGCCAGGAATCTAAAATAGACATTGTTGGATCAACTTCTGTACAGCCAGTGGCTGAAAAGTTAGCTGAAGTATATATGAAAGAGCACCCGAATGTTAAGATTAATGTTCAGGGTGGAGGTTCTAGTGTAGGTATAACCAGTGCTCAACAAGGCACCGCGGACATCGGTACTAGTTCCAAAGAACTAAAAGACAACGAATCTGCGGGTTTAACCCAATATTTGATTGGTAAAGATGGAATTGTTATTGCTATTAACAGTCAAAATTCAGTCAGTGCATTAACTCCTGACCAGGTTAAAGGTATTTTCAGTGGAAACATTACCAATTGGAAAGAAGTAGGTGGATCTGATGCTGAAATTAATGTTGTGACCAGAGAAGATGGTTCTGGAACCAGAAAAGCATTCGAAGAAATAATCATGGGTAAAGAAACCAAAATTAAAAAGGACGCAATTGTTCAAAGTTCCACTGAAGCAGTTAAACAAGCAGTTAAACAAGATCCAAATGCCATAGGATTCATATCCTTAGCAAATCTTGACGAAACTGTAAAAGCTTTAAAAATTGATGGTGTAGCTCCTTCCGAAGCAACTGTGACTGATGGTACTTACAAAGTACAAAGACCATTCCTTTTCTTAGTAAAAGGCGATGCTAAAGGCACAGTAAAAGAATTCATTGACTGGGTTTTAAGCCCTGCTGGACAGGAAATAGTAAAATCTGAAAAGGTAGTACCTGCAAAATAATTAAATGAGTGTGGTTAATAACCACCATCTCATTTTTTTTGTATTTTGGATATTAATCAATCCTGAAAGTTTTAAAATAGAATAGTCAAATTCAAGAAAAATAAATTCAATATCTTACATAAAATAATTCTTATAAAATGTCATACTAGCTTGAGTTATCAATTTGTATTTATATTCATCACAAATATATCTAAATATGCTAAAGATTATTAAATCACGGCAGCATTTAAATAGAGAAAAAAAGAATTATTTCTCAAAGGTGATGTAATGGACTCAAAACTTAAGTTTGGAATAATTATTATTATAATCCTCATTGGTGCTTATCTGCTCTTTAAACCAGGATTTCAATATGATAGGATCGAAATCGCAGGTTCTACCTCGGTTCAACCAGTGGCTGAAAAGTTAGCTGAAGTATATATGAAAGAGCACCCGAATGTTAAGATTAATGTTCAGGGTGGTGGATCTGGCCTGGGCATAAGAACTACAGAACAAGGAATTGTTAATATTGGGACCAGTTCTAAGTCTTTAAAATCAGATGAAAAGGACGGATTAAAAGAATATGTTATTGGTAAAGATGGGATTTTAATAGCAGTTAACTTAGAGAATGGGGTTTCTGATCTTACCAAAGAACAAATAAAAGACATTTATAATGGCAATATCACTAATTGGGAAAAAGTTGGTGGTGTGGATGCTGAAATTCATGTTGTGGTAAGGGAATCTGGTTCTGGAACTTTAAGTTCTTTTAACTCACTGGTTATGAACAAAACCAAGATCCGATCAGACGCAATTGTTCAGGGATCTACAGAGGGTGTTAAACAAGCCGTAAATCAAGATCCTTATGCTATTGGTTTCGTATCGCTTTCTCACATGAGTAATGACGTTAAAGCACTTGAGATAGATGGAATAACTCCTTCGGAAACCACTATATCTGATGGTTCCTATACTTTGTTGGTTCCATTTGAATTCTTGACTAAAGGTGACCCCCAGGGTGTTACCAAAGAATTTATTGACTGGGTCTTCTCTCCAGAAGGTCAATCAATTATAAGAAGTGAAAAGATTGTTCCAGCTATTGGTAATGTTTCAGATGATGTATGAATTACATTCTGAATAATATCTAATCTCCAATTTTTATCAAAAAAATATAAAAAAATCCATTAATTTTAAAATTTGATTTATCTCCTTCAAAAATTCACAAATAATCAACAAAAATTATATATAATTCACAAATAATAATCAACAAAAATTTATATAATATTTATTGAATTTCATATTCAAAATATTAAATGCTCGATAAAAATATTAAAAATTATTGAAATTCATCATTCATTCATTTAATTAATTAATTGTTAAGTTGATTAATTTAATTTGAACAAAAAATTACCGACTAATTTGGGGTGCATTATGAATAAAAGACTTGAAGAATACTTTGTTGAGAAAGGGCTTTTTATCACAGCTATATTTTCCATAATTGTGATTCTGCTGATAATTGCATTTATATTCAGGGAAGGTTTTCCCATATTTCAGGAATATGGTTTTCTGAATTTCATTTTTGGTATGGACTGGGCCCCATCTGATGGCCAATATGGTGTTTTCACCATGATCATTGGATCCCTGTGCATTACGATATTGGCTTTAATAATGGCGGTGCCACTTTCAATACTATGTGCAATATTCATGGCTGAAATAGCACCCCCTACTATGACAAAAATTTTAAAACCGGTGATTGAAACATTAGCAGGTATTCCATCGGTAGTTTATGGATTTTTTGGCCTTATAGTTCTAGTACCATTTGTTAGGGTTCAATTCGGTGGTACAGGGTTTAGTATGCTCACAGCATCCATTATTTTGACTGTAATGATTTTACCTACCATAATAAGTGTTTCGGTGGATGCGCTACGTTCAGTCCCTCTTGAGTACAAAGAAGCATCTTTAGCCCTTGGAGCCACACAATGGCAAACCATAAAGAATGTTATTTTCCCGGCAGCAATTCCGGGAGTAATAACTGCAATTATTTTGGGTATGGGTCGTGCCGTAGGAGAAACTCTGGCAGTAATTATGGTTGCAGGAAATGTAACTCAGATACCAGGTTCCATTATGGATCCAGTAAGAGCACTAACATCTAACATTGCCTTAGAAATGGGTTATGCAACAGGCCTACATTACAATGCCTTGTTTGGAACTGCAGTCGTGCTATTCTTAATGATTATGGTTCTATTAGTAATAGCTAACTATTAT
Source organism: Methanobacteriaceae archaeon (assembly GCA_030656015.1). Classification (NCBI taxonomy): domain Archaea; kingdom Methanobacteriati; phylum Methanobacteriota; class Methanobacteria; order Methanobacteriales; family Methanobacteriaceae; species Methanobacteriaceae archaeon. The sequence continues at coordinate 23,816 of JAUSNX010000010.1, read as the reverse complement.
CACTACAAGAAAAAGGTTGTAATTGGGGGGGGATATCTATGAAACCTTCAATGTTAACCAAAGTATCCTTAAAGAAAACTTCAAGTTATAAATACGTTAATAATTTGATTTTAGAAAAATGCGGTGTTAAACATGTCATTTAGAATAATTTCTCCTAAAAATTCACAGAAAATAATGAAATCTATTTTTTGGGCTTCAGGGATACTAACGATAATTATTCTAATTGTTATAATTGGATACATTATCTTGAAAGGAATGCCTGTGATTAGCCTGGAATTTTTACTTGCAGATCCTATTGATTCTGGAAGAGCGGGTGGAATAGCCCCTATGATTGTTTCCAGTATATATGTAACACTGATCGCTGGAATTGTGGCCGCACCACTAGGTGTTGGGGCTGCAGTATATCTTTCAGAATATGCTGGCGAGAGTAGATTAGTTAAACTAATTAGATTCGGGGCAGAAACTCTGGCTTCCATACCTTCAATTGTGTTTGGTCTATTTGGACTATCGTTTTTCGTAATATTCTTAGGAATGGGATGGTCATTACTTTCAGGAGGGTTGATTCTTGCTTTAATGGCTCTTCCCACTATTTTTCAAGTGGCTGAAGTTTCTATTGAATCTGTTCCAAGATCTTATCGAGAAGGAAGTTTGGCATTAGGAGCAAATAAATGGGAAACGGTCTATAGGGTAGTTTTACCTGCAGCTATACCTGGAATAACTACTGGGGTCATTTTAGGTATGGCTAGGGCGATATCAGAAGCTGCAGCAATTTTGTTTGTTGTTGGTTCTGCGTTGGCCATGCCAGTATCTATATTTGACCCGGGAAGGCCTTTACCGCTTCACCTGTTTGTGATGGCTACTGAAGGAATTTCTCTGGACAATGCATATGGAACGGCAGCTGTACTGGTAATAATGGTGCTTGTAATTACTGTATTAACTAATACATTTGTTGAAAGATACCGGAAAAAGATGATGGGGAGATAGAATGAATAGAATCGAAGTTGAAGATTTAAATGTTTACTTTGATGATGCACACATCCTCAAAGACATTAATATAAAAATTCCAAAAAACACAGTGACTGCCCTTATTGGGCCTTCTGGTTGTGGTAAATCCACATTTATAAGAACTTTAAACCGTATGAATGATGTTATTCCAACTTTTAGACGTGATGGAGTCGTTTATTTAGATGGTGAAGATATATACGATCCTAAAATTGATGTGGTGGATCTTCGGAAAAAAATAGGAATGGTATTCCAGAAACCTAACCCTTTTCCAAAATCAATATTTGACAATGTTGCTTATGGTTTGCGAGTTCACGGGATTACTGATAAGGATACTGTGCAGGAAAGAGTTGAAGAAAGTTTAAAATCAGCTGCATTGTGGGATGAAGTAAAGGATAAGCTTGATAAATCTGCTATGGGTCTTTCTGGTGGTCAACAACAAAGATTATGCATTGCTAGAACCATTGCCATAAAACCGGAAGTTATTCTGATGGATGAACCCTGTTCTGCGCTGGATCCCATATCAACCACCAAAATTGAAGATCTAATTCACAAATTAAAAAATGATTTTACAATAATTATAGTAACTCACAACATGCAACAAGCAACCAGGGTTTCTAAACATACCTCTTTTTTCCTTCATGGAGAAATCGTGGAGAGTAATCTAACAGAAAAATTATTTCTGGAACCAGAAGACAAAAGGACAGAAGATTATATTACTGGTAGGTTTGGTTAATCGTTTTTGTAATCAATAATGGAGAGATTGAACATGCAATCCAATAGGTGAGTTGATGTTTGGGGCTATTTTAGAAAATAAACTATCTTCACTTAGTAAAGAAGTGATTGATTATAGTAATCTGACAGTGGAACGGGTTGATGATGCTGTTATCAGCTTTTTAGAAGAAGATATATCTAGATCAAGGGATATCATCGAATCCACTGCTTCAGTAAATGAAAAAAGTTATGAAATTGAACATGGATGTCTTAAAATTCTGGGATTACATCAACCAGTGGCTAAAGATCTAAGAATGGGTGCAGCTTTACTCAGAACTTCTATAGAACTCGAGAGGATAAATATTTTATCGGCTTATATAGCCAGATACGCTATTGATGCTAATGCTAATGAACGCAATTCCTACAAACCACCGCATCTTAGTTTTATGTCACAAACAGTTCAAACAATGATAAAAGATGGTGTAGGTGCTTTAATTGCCCAGGATATTCAACTACTGAAAAGATCCACCAAAAACTATGTCCCCTTACAGGATTTCTATAATCAGATGTTTGCTCAGTATGATGGTGAAGAGATTGGAGCTTCATCCACTCATTTGATACTGGTGGGAAGAAATTTATTAAGTATGGGTCACCACGTAATGGGAATGGCAGATAGAATTGCTTATATGATTGTAGGAAAAAGAGTAATGCACCATAAAGTGTTTTATAACGTTTTAATGAGATAACCGAGGCGATCAAATTGTGGCTACCCACAGAAGACCCTATAATAATGGAATATGGAAATTTAGATAAGTCTGATTTGCCTGAGTTTGGTTATATTAAAATATTGAACCGGGATAATGAGGCAGTAATTTTCATAAAAGAAGGTTTTATTGTGGGATCCTGGTTCATGGATGCATCATCTTTAGAAGAGTTCTATGAAAATAAAGCTATGAAAAATATTGATATTGCTAATGATTCAAAATTAGAGATTTATGAAACAAATAATTCTTTATTTGAAACTTTAATTGAATTAAATGAAGAATGTAAACTTTCACTACCTATTGAAATTAAATTAATACTTAATGAAAAAGTTTCGGATATTGCTTCACGCAAAGATCTTTTAGAGAAATACCGAATTAGAGCGCCTTCAGAAGAAGATGTGGAAAACTTGCTACTTAATTACAAATCTTACAAATCTTAGATTTATTGGGAGGGTTATTAATGGATAAAAAATATCCGCGGATATTATTCCGTAAAAGACTTAAAGACTTGAGAAAAGAAATGGAAGATATTGGACAAAGGACTATACAGGCCCATAAAAATGCAGTGGATGTTTTTTTGGAATACGATGAGGAAATGGCCAAAAAAGTCGTTGCAGACAGTAAAGAAATCGATGGGATGGTTTTTGAACTTGAAAGAAGATGTATAAGTATAATTGCAGCTGAACAACCAGTTGCTCGTGATTTGAGGTTTATTGAAGCATGTATTAAAGTTGGAAGCCACTTAAAACGTATAGCTTACTTAGCAGCGAATATTACAGATGCTGCTGAAAAATTGAAAGATGAAGAAATACCTAAAAAACCAAGTGAAGACCTTAAACATATGGCTGATTTTGTTCAGATGATGTTAAGTAAAGGTATCTATGTTTTTCTAGATCAGAATATGGATATGGCTAAAGAACTGCGCCATGATGATGATAAAGTAGACGATTTATTTGATCAGGCCCTGGAACATATCACTGGAAGTATGTTTGATGATAAAGATGCTATTTCTTACCTGATAAACTTGCTCTTTGTGGCCCGTTTCCTGGAAAGAATTGCTGATCGGGCAGTTAGCATAGGTGATAGGACTATTTTCATGATCACTTGTGAAAAACCTTAATATTCACTTATCTTTTTATTTTTATTTTGAATCATATTAATTAAATTATATTTAATGTCTCAAGAGTTCTGAATACTATTTATTTCCTTAATAAACCATTAAAAAGAATAAATGCTTGAATTCAAATTAAAATTTAAGGATTTAATAAATTAATTTTTTTAAACTAATTAAAAAACCTTTAAGGAGCTTAGGTGATTTTTTTGAATTATTATATTTTTGCTCTTTTAGCTGCTTTTTTCTTTGGTTTGGCCCCTATATTTGGAAAAATTGGACTTGAAGGTGTCAGTCCAGCATTAGCCCTATGTATAAGAAGTTTTATAATTAGTGGGATTATGTTGGTATGGTTATTATTCAATACGGATGCCAGTCCATTAACTGATGTGAATATATCGGGGTGGGTTTTTATTGCTCTAGAGGGAATATGTGCTGCTCTTTTAGGACAATTATTATATTATTATGCTTTAAAGTCTGGAGATGCATCAGAAGTTGTTCCTTTAATTGCATCATTCCCTTTAGTTACTTTTATTATAGCTAATCTTTTTTTAGGTGATAAAATATCAATTACCAAGGTGTGCTGAATTTTATTTACAATAACGGGGATAATTTTATTGAGAATTTAATTTAATGAAAAAATAAATTGGAAAAAAACAAAATAAAGATTTTTAAATTGATATTTGTATATTAAAAATTGAATTAAAATAATATGAAAAAATAAATATAATTTAAAATTAGAATATGGATTTAAATAATTCAAGGCCTTAAAATAGCACTAGCGTGCCTCCCAGCCCAGCACTGGATGCAAACCCCAATAGGGAGTCCTGCGGTATGGGTATCTGCAGTTAATATTTTTACATCAAGTGCAGTGGTTTTTCCACCTAATCCCATAGGCCCGATACCAGACTGGTTTATTTCTTCTAAAATATCGGTTTCTATTTTTGCAATTTCCACTTCTGGATTTCGCTCACCTACTTTACCCAGCAGTGCTTTTTTTGCCATTTTCATGGCCATATCTGATGATCCACCAATTCCAACCCCTACAATTACCGGCGGGCATGGTTTTCCTTGGGCCTTTATAACAGTTTCTACCACAAATTCATTTACTCCATCTATACCTTCACCGGGAAGGGCCATTTTAAGGGCATTGTTATTTTCAGACCCAAATCCTTTGGGAAATATAGTAAGTTCTAAATAATCTTCTTCTATTAATTCAATATCTATTTGGGGAATCCCCTGGCCAGTATTAGTTCCAGTATTTTTTCTGGTGAATGGATGAACTACATTAGGCCTTAAAGGGACCTCTTTAGTTGCTTTTTCTACACCATTTTTGATTCCTTGATATAGGTTTTCCACATTTACATTACCTAACTTAACAAATATTATTGGCAGACCCGTATCTTGACAGAGAGGAACACCCATTTCTTCAGCAGCACCAATATTATCCAAGATAGCTTTAAGATTTAGCAGTCCCAACTCACTATCCTCATTTTTGTAAGCACCTTGCAATGCAAATTTTACATCAGATGGTAGATTGATAACCGCATCATGATAAAGATCACAAATTGTATCTTCTATTTTTTTTTGAGTAATCATGAAAACACCTTTTTCCAGTTAATGAATTATAGTCAAATTTAATAAAAATTAGATAAATAAACTAACTACTTGCTATTAATTAAAATTTACCATAATACATTTAAAATGCATAATTAAAAATTTGTTTCAATTTATTTAAATAACTAAACTTATTGAAGATCTAAAATAAATTAATAAAACAAATAATAAAATAAACGAATTTTTTAATTAAATGTTAAGAATAGAAATGAATTAATTATCAAATAAATAAATAAATGGAATAATAAAATGAAAAAACGGCCGGTAATTAAACCGAACTTAATATTTCATTATATTTTTTAATCTTTCCAGTTCTTTGGCTATTTTGTTCTGCTTTCCTGAAATTAATTCTTCAGAATCTGTTTTTAGGGCGGCGGTAGGGCAACTCAAAACACAAATTGGTGTTTCTTCTTCAAAGCAAAGATCACATTTATTGGCAATTCCTTTTTCATCCATGCTTATGACACCTATAGGGCAAGCATCCCGGCAGAGCCCACATCCAATGCAATTTTCTTTTAAAATTACTATTGCTCCGTCTACTTCTTCTATAGCGTCTTCTGGGCAAATATTTAAACAGGGAGCTCTCTCAGGAGCACAATGCATGCAAAATATGGGAACTCCATTTATTACTCTTATAGCATTTTTAGGACAATTCCTTTCGCATTTCATGCATTCGTTGCATAGTTCTGGTTTTGAAACTAGTTCTTTCATTCCAGGCCTCCTATTTAAAAGCTCCTTTGGCTCTGGCGTTGGCAGTCAAAACAGTCATAATGTCTGAACCTTTTTTAGGTTTTCCCACACCAGATAACTTGGCAATGTGTTTGGTCTGTTTTTCAAGCTTTAATTTTTCAGCGTCAATCAAAGCAATGGCTCTTTTTGAGCAAGATTTAATACAAGCTGGTGTATCAAGATCTGGACACTGGTGACATTTTTGAGCCTTTCTATCATCCATTGCTACTGATCCAAATGGACAAACCATCATGCATAGTCCACAACCAATACATTTCTCAGAATGAATTTCTTTTTCTATAATGGCCTCTGTAGGACAGATAGTTTTGCATGGAGCGTCTTCGCACTGTTGACAGATAATAGGATAATATGAACCTTCAACTTCCCGTATCATTATTCTAGATACGCCGTAAAGTTTAGAACAGGCATCTTCGCAGTCTAAACAGCCATCGCATAACTCTGGCTGAACTATTAATTTATCCAATCTTCTGCCCCCTATATCCTAAGCTCAGTACATACTTTGTCAACGTATTCCTGAATCTTATCTTTTTCCTCATCTTCCAAGTGCTTAAATCTTTTTTGAGCATTCAAATATTCATTCACTGGTTTTCGTTGCATTGGTCTATAAGTAACCTTAAATTCACCATCAACGATTTCATATAAAATCCATGAGCCTGTTTCTACAGCTAGACGGCCTATATCTATAGTTTTTGATGGATCATAACCCCAACCTGTGGTACATGGTTGATTGAGGTGAATATAAGCTGGCCCTTCAATTTCAGCGGCTTTTTTAACTTTTTTCATGAAATCTTCTGGATAAGATATGGACGCAGTAGCCACATAAGGCACACCATGCGCTGCCATAATCATGGGAACATTTTTCTTAGGTTTATCTTCACCAAAACTTTCTTTTCCATGGGGGCTGGTGGTTGTAGATGCACCATAAGGTGTGGATCCACTTCTCTGAATACCGGTGTTCATGTAAGCTTCGTTATCGTAACAAATGTAAATCAGGTTGTGACCTCTTTCCATTGCTCCAGATAAAGCTTGCATACCAATATCTGCTGTTCCACCGTCTCCAGCAAATGCTACAACATTAACATCATCTTTTCCCTGAGCTTTTAGGGCCCTTTCTACTCCTGAAGCTACCGCCGCTGCGTTTTCAAATCCAACATGTATCCAAGGAATTTCCCACGCGGTTTCAGGATAAGGGGTAGTAATTACCTCTAAACAACCAGTTGAAGAAACAGCAACGGTGTTTTTGCCTAACATTTTAAGTGCTAGTCTTACACCTATGGTAGCACCACATCCGGCACAACCACGGTGACCCGGGGCGAGTAATTCTTCTTCAGGTATTTTCATTTAGACTCCCTCCTTTAATCCGATCCAGGTAATGTCCTGGGTAGGGTTTTTAGTCTTATTTACAATGTCTTTGAGGTGGGTTGGAGTAATATCTCTTCCGCCAAGACCTACAATAAATCCGTAAATCTCAATGTCCTGGAAATTAATTGATGCTTTCAGGTCGGCGTATAATGCTCCTCCAATACCAAAGGTAATGTTCTTATCAAGAACAGCTATTTTATTAGCGTTTTTAAGGACATTATAAATGTCTTCTTTAGGGAATGGCCGGTAAGTTCTAATCTTTAACATACCTACTTTTTCTCCATTAGCCCTTAATTCGTCCACCACATCTCTTATGGTACTGCATAGAGATCCCATGGTGACTAATATGATTTCTGCATCTTCACAATAATATTCTTCCACGGAACCATATTCTCTACCAAATATTTCACCAAATTCTTTGTTAACTTTTTTAACTACCTTCAGTGATCTTTCCATAGCTAATTCCATTTGGTATCGGGCTTCCATGTAATAATTAGGATCGGCAAGAGTTCCAATAGACATGGGCCTTTCTGGGTCAAGATATAAATGCTCGGATACGTATTCTGGTAAGAAGTTATCTACTTGTTCATGGGTAGGTATGTCCACAGGTTCTACGGTATGGGTTAGTATGAAACCATCCAGACAGACCATACTTGGCAAAAGAACATCCTTATCTTCTGAAATTTTATATGAGCGTAAAACAGAGTCCAAAGCTTCCTGTCCGTCTTCAACATAAATTTGTATCCATCCAGCATCCCTTTGTGAAATTGAGTCTTGATGATCATTCCAGATACTTAGTGGGGCTGCAACAGCCCTGTTGGCATTGGCCATAACTATAGGGGTTCTTAGACCGGCAGCTGCAAAAAGAACTTCGTGCATTAAAAGTAGCCCCTGGGATGATGTAGCAGTAAATACTCTTACTCCTGTTCCAGAAGCACCTATGGCGGCACTCATAGAACTGTGTTCAGATTCTACTCTTATAAATTCTGCATCTAGCTCTCCATCAGCCACAAATTGGGCCAAATATTCGGATATTGTTGTTTGTGGAGTAATGGGGTAAACTGGAATAACTTGTGGTCTGGCAAGACTTACAGCCTCTGATACTGCTCGGTTAGCAGTCATAACTTTAAGAACCATTATTCTCTCTCCATTTTTATGGCTTTTACAGGGCATTCTTCGGCACATATGCCGCACCCTTTGCAATAATCGTAATCAATATCGTGTTCTTTATTTAAACAACCCTCTGGACAGAAAATAATGCAGTTATCGCAATCTATGCATGTTTCCTTGTCAAGTATGGGCTTAAATGTTCTCCAACTTCCTGTCTTATTATTCCGGGTACTTCCGGGTTTTTTGACAGCTCCTCCGATGGATTCCATGATAATCACCTGTTAAAATTAATTTGTTTTAAAATTTTAAATTTTATTAATTCTAATTTCAAAACTTTTTTATTTCTAAATTTTAGTTGTTATTTAATTTATTAAAATATTAAATGAATTGGATTTAACTCATTTAACATGCTCGTAAGCTGCTTTAGCAGCAACAGCGTTTTTTTCTCCAACTTTACCTGGGAAAGTTTCTTTTATAATTTTTATAATGGAATCAAGGCTTACTTGTCCTGTAGCTCCTGCAAATGCACCAAGCATAACAGTATTTACAATTGGTAAACCTAACTTTTCCAGTGCAATTCCTGTAGCATCTATTACATGGGTTTCAGAGCCTTCGTGTTCAGGTGCTTCTCCCTGAGTATTTATAATTGCCATACTGTGGCTTTTAAGACCTGAAAACACATCTACTACTTCTAAAAGTCCTTCATCAAGTACTACAACGTAATCTGGGTTATAAACTTGATATCGTCGTCTAATTGGTTCATCGTTTATTCTTGTGAATGCCATGACGGGAGCGCCTCTTCTTTCAACGCCAAAAAAGGGAAATGCTTGTGAATACTTTCCATCTTCGAAAGCAGCCTTTGCTAAAATCTCTGCCGCTGTAACAGAGCCCTGACCACCGCGTCCGTGAAAGCGAATTTCGATCATAATTTACCTCCATTCCTCATAGTTAATCATTATAAATTTTTAATATATATATACATGATGGTGCCATGAAATAAAGTATAGTATTAATGAAATTATTAGTTAAAGTTTGATAATATTTTGATATATTTCGATGATTAATTAGCACAGAATTATCAATAAAAGACTGAGGAATTATAATGAAAGTTATTATCATCACCGGAAAGCTGGCTGAAGGACTGGTAAAAAAGTTTTCAGCTAGTTCAAAACAGGATGTATTTGTTCATGTTGTCAATACTCCTGTAGCGGCTTTTTTAACGCCTAGAAAAATATCTAATGAAATTAAAGAACTTGAATCAAGCAATTTAATTGATTTGGATGATTTGGATATGATAATTATCCCCGGCCTTATTCGTAAAGATGCTAAATTAATTCAGAAAGAAACTGGAATTCCAGCATATAAAGGACCAACTGACGCGGCTGACTTGCAAATAGTCCTTGATGCTCTGGATAAATTAGAACTTTCAACCATAACTTCAGCTGATAAACTTATTGAAGCAGAACAACGTCAAAAGGCTTTGGAATTTATTGAAGATTTTGAAAAAGATGAAAAACTAACCAATAAACTTCTTAAAAAGAATAATAATATTTTAGTTGGTAAATTACCTGTTGGGGAAGACTTTCCCATGAGAGTGTTGGCAGAAATAGCCAATGCTCCTCTTTTAACTACTGAAGATCTTATTAAAAAAGCAGAATACTTTATAAAAAGCGGAGCGGACATGGTTGATATTGGGATGGTGGCTGGTGAAAATCTGGCCCATAAAATTCCAGAAATGGTTTCAACTCTCAAACAGATAGCTGGTGATATTCCCGTAAGTATAGACACTTTGAACCCACTGGAGATAGAATCCGCCGTAAAATCCGGTGTAGATATGGTTTTAAGTTTAGATCATGGAAATTGTGAAGAAATGCTTCCTTTGATGGAAGAAAAACAAATTCCAGCAGTTATTCTTCCCACGGATTTCCAAAGGGGCTGGGTTCCTCATACTGTGGAGGAAAGGGTCAGTTCGTTGGAAGAGCTTCGAGAAAAATGTAAGAAAATTGATTTAGTGGCTGATTTAATTCTTGATCCAATTAACAGCAGGAGTATTGTAGATTCTATAATGGCCTGCCATCAGTATCATGATAAAAATCCAGAACCTGTTTTTTTTGGTGTAGGCAATGTTACAGAGCTTTTAGACACAGATTCGACGGGTGTCAATTCTCTTCTCTCAGGCATAGCTATGGAACTAGGGGCCAGTATATTATTTACTCCTGAAGAAAGCGGCAAAACAGTTCGAAGTGTTTATGAACTTGCGGTATCATCTAAAATGATGTTTTTAGCTAAAAATAGGGGTTCTATTCCTAAAGATCTGGGAATTAATCTCCTGGCTTTCAAGGATAAAAGAATTCCTGAGAAAGTGGTGGAAGAATTTGATGTGCCGGTTTTTGAAGCGGAGGGAACTAAAAAATTCGTGCAGGATGAGGCTGGAAGTTTCAAGATCATGATAAATGATAATGAGATAATGGTTGTTCATTATAAAAATATGGAACCTGATGTGGCCATTGTTGGCCAATCAGCTAAGAAGATATATGAAGAACTTTTAAACCGACAACTGGTAAGTCGTCTGGAACATGCTGCCTATTTGGGTTCAGAACTTCAAAAAGCAGAAATTGCAATGATTACTGGGAAAAACTATACTCAGGACTTTGAATTATTTAAAAAACCTTTTTCTATTTAATTTAAATTTTTGTCTAAATTTCACAGTTAGTGTATTTTTTTACACTTGAAGTGCATGTTTAATAAAAATAATATTTTAGATATCTAATCAAATTAATTGAATATTCCAAATTAAATTTAATATATTCAAAATTTTATATCTACAATTATAATATAATCTACATAAAGATATTTGAATTAATTTATTAAATTTCAATAAGAAGGACAACTATTCAATCTAAATTTTAATCTAATATTTTAAAATCATTAATTATTTAAAATCAAGATTTAATAGGTATTAAATCAATTTTATTTTACTGGAGTAAAAAAATGAAAACATGTACCAAATGTGGTGCCCCTGATGTTATTATTGAAAAAAAGCATTCTGGACAGAGACTTTGTCAGGATTGCTTTATTCAAGGAACACAGCAAAAGGTATTGAAAGATATTCGCAAGTACAAACTCATTGATAAGGGAGATAAAGTTCTGGTGGCCCTATCTGGTGGTAAAGACAGTGTTATGGTTCTGGATATATTAAATTCACTTTATGAAAGAAATATAATTGAAATGACTGCGGTAACCATTGATGAAGGTATCAAAGGATATCGGGAAGATGGGGTAAGAATAGCTCGTGACCATGCCCGACGTTTAGGGATAGAACACAATGTAGTTACTTTTAAAGACTCATTTGATACCACGCTGGATGATATAATGTCAACCTCTTCTCAAAGAGGGGCCTGTACTTACTGTGGTGTTTTTAGGCGCTGGATTTTAAATAGAGAGGCTAGAAATGTTGGAGCAACTAAAATTGCTACAGGTCATAATCTTGATGATGAAACCCAGGCCATTTTAATGAATTATTTAGAAGGCAATATTGAAAATCTAACTCGAATTGGCCCTAAAACCAGTTCCAGAAGTGAAAAGTTCACAGTGAAGATTAAACCTCTAAGGGAGATTCCAGAAAAAGAAGTAGCTCTTTATGCGCTGGCCAGAAAGTTGGAAGTTCATTTTGCAGGTTGTCCTTATGCCAGTGATTCTTTCCGAGGCGAAGTGGGCCAATTTATAAAGCAATTGTCTCAAAACCATCCCACTATCATGTACTCGACTTTAAGAGGATTTGATAAGCTAAAACCATTTATAAAAAAAGAATTTACTAAAGAATTTAATATGGGAAAATGCACTCGCTGTGGTGAGCCCTCTGCTCATGAACTGTGCCGGACCTGTATTTTTTGCAGTGAACTGGATAAATAGGGACCATATTGAGTAATTATATATTAAAATATATTAGAATAATATTCAGGGGAGATTAAATGAAATTTACATTAATCATTGGTGATGAAAAGGAATCCAGAGAAGTTTCAGAAGAAAAAACCATTAAAAGTGTTTTAGAAGATATGGATTTTCCATTAGAAACAGTGGTTGTTAAAAAAAATGGTCAGATTGTCATAGAGGAAGAAATAATTGCTGATGGGGATATTATTGAAGTTATTAAGGTTATATATGGTGGATAATTTTAAACTAAGGTTATTTAAATCCAATAGTTATCTAACTCTTAATAATATTACTTAATATCTTTATTTAATTTATTAAATTATTTATTTTTAATAGTTAATGGTGTGATTAAATGAAAGTCTACTATGAATGTGCTCCCTGTTTCCTAAGACAGGCCCAAGAGGCCCTGGATTTGGCCACTGGTGATGAAAATCTAAAAATTGAAATCATGGCTGAAATAACTGTTCTTTTAGGCCGTGAATTTCATAATGGTGCTGTTTCTAATGTTATTGGAACCAGTATCCATCGTCTTATTAAAGAAAAAACTGGCAATCCTGATCCTTACTTGCATATTAAAGCAAAGTGCAATGAAATTGCAGAAGAATTCCTTCCTCAATTAATAGAATTTCTCCAAGGCGAAGAAGATCTGGAAATGTTTGTTAAAGCAGCCATTGTTGGCAATTTAATAGATTTCGGAGCTCTGGGAGTAAACTGTGATCCATTAAATTTAATGGTGGACACGATTAAGGCCCCTCTAGTTATAAATCACACTCCAGAACTTGAAAAATCACTTAAATCAGTTAAAACTGTTCTTTACTTGGCGGACAATACTGGAGAAATTGTTTTTGACAAATTATTAATAAAAAAGATGGAAGAATATGGTTTGGAAGTAACTGTAGCTGTAAAAGAAAATCCTATACTTAATGATGCTTGTTTAGATGATGCTTATCAAGTGGGCCTTGAACGGATGGCAAAACTGGTAACCACAGGCACGGATTCTATAGGTGTTATTTATGAGCAAGTATCCTCTGAATTTCGACACATGCTTGATAATGCTGAATTAATTATATCTAAAGGTTTAGGTAATTATGAGGGTCTTACTGAAATTGATTTTGGAGAAAAACCAGTATTTTCTCTTTTAAATACAAAATGTGGCCCTACTTCCAGGGATTTGGGGGTTGCAGAAGGTTCTAATGTTATAGTTAAGTTGAATTATTAACTGAATTAATTAATTGAATTATTTTGTTCTATTTATTCTATTTTTTTTATTTAACTTTTTCATGATTTTAATTATACAATATTTAATTATCTAAAGGACATTACAATTATCGTAAATTATATGTGTAGTAATCACATAATCATCATTTATGAAGATTTCTCTTAAAATCTGGGTTATTGCTGCTTTGATAATAGTAGTAATTGCTGGTGTGGCCATGGCTTTAAACAGTTTTAATAATAGCAATCAGTCATTAACTAATAATTATAATAATGTTTCTAATGAATCTAATCAATCTTATAGTTTGAAATGGTACAATAATCTTGACTCTGCTATTTCAGAAGCTCAAAAAACAAATAAATTAGTATTTGCATTTTTCTCAGCTAACTGGTGCCCTGCCTGCCAACAACTAGAATCAGAAACTCTAGTAAATGAAAAGGTTACCCAGAAACTGTCCCAAAATTATGTGGCAGTTAAAATAGATGTGGATACCAATCCAGAACTGTCATCTAAATATGGAATATACAGTATTCCAACTTTAATAATTATGAACTCTAATGGGGAAGAAATTAAAAAAATTGAGGGATATAAATCTCCAGATCAACTTTTAAGCGCATTATAATTTTATATTAAATTATTAAGGAGATTTAAATGGATATTGTCCCGTTATTCTCATTTTTAGCAGGAATTGCTTCAGTATTATCTCCATGTGTTTTACCCGTTATACCAGTTTTAATCGGGTATACTTTGGCAGAGCGTAGAAAAACTGAAATTTTAGCTTTTGTAATGGGTCTTTTTTTAATTTTTACCATAACTATAGTATTGACCATACTTTTCACCGCGGCCATAAATTATTATCTCCATTATTTTAGAATAATAGCTTCCATAATACTGATTGTGATGGGGATAATGATTATTGTCAATAAAAACCTTTTTAAATTTTCACATGTGTCTGATTCCAATCGTCGAGGTGTATTTGGATCGTTTCTATGGGGAATTTTAACTTCACTGGCCTGGGCCCCTTGTTATGGCACTTATCTTATAGCGTTAATCACTTTCAGCATTTCAACAGGAAATGCTTTCTACAGTGCTCTAAATTTACTTTTATACACCGCAGGATTTTCCATTAGTATATTAGTTTTAGGATTACTAGTTTCCAGTGCAAATATTGAAAAATTGGCCAAAAAAGCGAATTTAATAAGAAAAATGTCTGGAATTTTAATTACATGGGCTGGAATTTATATGATTTGGCTAGCCCTAGCTTAAACCTAAATTTCATTAGTTTAAATTTAAATAAATAAAGATCTTCTTTAAACTTTTCTTTTCATTATTTTCTTAAAATTATAGATTTATTTATTAGAATTCTATAATATGAATATCAAATATTAGATTCTGAATAATGTAATTAATAAGCATTCAGTAAGTTAGGATATTTAGTAAAATTAGTTATTTTGGTGTAATTTATGAAAGTAGGCTTTTTAGGATTTGGTGAGGTTTCTTCTACTCTTTCAGAAGGGCTTTTAGATAATGGTGTGACTGTTTTCACTTGTTTACATGGTAGAAGCAGCAATACAAAAAATAAAGCTCTTGAAATGGGCGTAACTATTTGCGATAGTTATAGAGAACTCGCTGAAACTTCTGAAATACTTATTTCGGCCGTTAACCCATCTAATGCAGTTGAAGTAGCCCGAGATATAGGAAAATATTCTCGAGGAATTTATGTAGATATTAACAATGTTTCCCCAGCTACTGTCTGGGAGGCACTGGGCCAGGTAGAAAATAAAAAAACTGTGGATGCGTCCATCATTGGTAGTGTAAAAAAAAACGGTTCTAATGCTCAAATCATTGCTTGTGGTGATTCAGCCAAAGATTTTGCTGTTTTAAATGATTATGGATTAAATATAAAAATAATGGGAACTGAAATTGGAAACTGTTCTCAGATAAAAATGTTGAGAAGTTCTTATACTAAAGGAGTATCTGCTCTTCTTTGGGAGACAATTTCGGCAGCATATAAAATGGGGATTGATGAAGAAGTTATGGAAATTATTGGTGAAACTGAAGGGCATCAATTTAAAAATTCAGCTAATTCTAGATTAATAAGTAGTTTTAAACATGCTAAAAGAAGATATGAAGAAATGGATGAAGTTAAAAATCTTTTATCTGATGAAATCGACCCCATAATGGCAGATGCAATTGAAAACATGTTTGAAATTATTCTTGATCAAAATAAAGATTTTAATAAAAATGATAATAACCATAAAGATTATAAAGATGCCATAGAGTTTAAATCAGATCTTAAATCCTATAAAGAACTTTTTAAGCATTTATATGATTAAACAATACTTTAACTGCATATTCATTTCATAAAATAAAAAATTCAGAATAATCTTAATTAATCAATATATTTATTTCATTTTTAATTTAATTAATTCAATTTAATTTCAGAATCATAACTTATTAGAAATAGATAAAACATAAAATATTATGACGATTTTAATATTGTGGAAATATTTGAACATTTAATAGATAATTTAGGGGGTTAATGGTTTGTATGATTCTGATGATCAAATAAAAGAATGTAAACAGACTCTGGAAAAGCTAATTGGTAAAAAAATCATGGAAATTGATTTTAAATCATATGATGGCGAGTGCTGGAGAGTTTACATAAATACAGATAAAGGAAAAATGGTAATGACTTTCTGTAAAAAGTGGAGTTGTCCTGTAGTTGAATTAAGGGAAGATGCTTCATTTCAAGAACCAGATTTTTAAAAAATAGGTTTTGAAAAATACTTTTAAATATTTTTCTAAATTATCCACAGTTATTCTAATATTAGCTATATCTTAATTATCCACAGTTATTCTAATCCTTATCCCTCTCTCCTTTTCCACAACTTCAGCTTTCACTGGAATAAAATGAGAATCAATTAAAAGCCTAAGATAAGTGGCCATTTCCCCGGGGAGTTTCAATGGACTTTTTATTTTCTTTTTCTCAGTTCTAATCTCACAGGCGAGAACTCCATTTTGATCAACATAAATTCCAGCATTCATACCAGATTCTAATTCTTCAACTTCAAAACTTCTAATACTTAATCCTGCATCAAAGGTCATGCACGGCTTTTTCTGAAGCTCAATTCCTTTTCTGAATTTATCATGGGCTTCACTAGCACTTAAATTATGTTCTTTCTTTTGAGAAACAAACCACGCTCTTTCTATAACTTTACCCACTTTTTGATCTGGAGGAATAACGCCCTGTTTTTCATAGGACTCAATTAACTCTAAAACCTCTTTTTTAGCTACTTCTTCTTCAATAGCACTCACAGCCAACCTGGTGAGAACTGGCCCATAACCTGCTTTCCTGAAAGTGGCCCAAACTTGATCTTCTTCTCGATAAAACCTTCCTTTAATTATAGAATTAATAGCATCTGCATTTAAATGAGCAATTTCAGTTAATTTAGAGCGAGAATAGGTGTTCATTCTTTTGGTAATGGTGGCCAGGTTTCTTTCTCCAGGAATAGTCCCTTTTCTAATTCCTTTTTCCAAAATCTTGATGGTGCTTTGGGGAAGAACTTGATCCAATTGGGGAGGTATTTCCATATCATTTTCAACTATCTGTCGTCTTATTTCCCTTCCAGAAACCTTTCCCCCCATGGAAAGTTCGTCGATAATATGGAAACGCATTTTGCGCTGATATTTGTTATATAGGAACTCATTAACTGCAAACCACCTTATAACATTTCTATTAGGAAGATTTCGAGGAATTCCACTAAATATTCCCTTTTTGGCGAATTTTTTGGCCTTCTTGGTAAGCATGGGAACTGAAACATTCACTCCCGCAGCATCTACGTAATCCACAGCACCGTCTTCAATCATCATAGCTATCCTAATGGGCACACTATAGGCTAGTGTAAGGCGGTGATGCAGGCCTTCAATAGGCACTACTCTATCTGCCCCGGCTTTAAGGGCCATTTCCTTTCTAGATTCATAATCTGCAAAAAATGGAGCGTGATTAGCACTATAACCTTTGTTAAGATAGATTACAACTTCATCTCCAGTCTCTTCGGCTATTTGCCTTCCTTTTTGAATGAGTTTAACATGGCCTTTATGGACCGGGTCAAAATCAGCGCTTATGCCAATCATTTTTTATTCTCGTGGTTTTATAAGTCCGAAATTAATAAATTACTTACTAATTTCTATTTTAATCAATATTCTATTTTAATTAATTATAATAAAAAAATAATGCATTGTAATGTTTAGATACTTATTCATAAATATTATTTTTAGCTTAGATTATAATTCTAATATGATTTTTATATTTTTCACAATATCCACTTCTGCTAAATTTTTTGCTATATAACGTTCCTTTAAAGAAGAATCATAAAATAAATCCTTTTTTAAAGGTATCCATAGGCCGATTACTTTACATGATGGATTAATTTCTTTTATAATTTCTTTTAAATTCCTTACAGATTTTTTTGTTTGATTTTTTTGCACTTGGGGACTTTCAGGATTACCTGCGCAATCATCATGCCCAACTAGGAATATTATATTGGAATCGTGGATATTTAATGAAATTTTAACTTTTTCCAGTGTGGATTCAAAAAGAGAACTCTTGTTATGTTCATTGTCATCTGAAAATATGTTTACTATACCGGGTTCGGTAATCATATCCACAAAGGGAATTCCGTAATTAATTTTTATCCAGTTTAACACGGGGAATTGTATTCTACCATCAATGCAATTCAAACAAGTTGCGAACTTTCCAGAAGTTTCAGGGGTCTGTTTCATTCAATCAGCTCTTTTATTGGTTATTTGTTTTTATTAAATAATTATTTTTAATAAATTTAAATTATAATTATTAAAATTTCTATTAAAATTTCCTAACTAATTATTTTATAATTATAATCTATAAAAAAATTAGAAATATAAATTAGAAATATAAATTAGAAATGAATTTAATAATAATTAATCTCTATTAATAATTTCATTAAATTTAATTCTTTGGATATTGAATACGAGAAGGAGATCGGTTAATATCACCAAATTTTGTTTCTGTTTCCCATTCAACCTTACAATCACATTTGAAATCTTTTATAGTACTTTGATCAAGATTAGATTTCATTATTATCTTTTTCAATTTATCATTGCAATTTTTACAGTTGTAAGGGCCTCTACGACTTCCAAAACCAGAAGTATCCATTATGGACGGTATTTTTACAGATTCTCTAACCCTATTCAGGACTTCTAAGACACTCCATACTCTAGGTGGCTGGTAGGATCCTTTTCTCCAGAGTTCTTCCATAACAGTTCCTTTATGAATGGTTGATGGGCAGAATGAAACTCTATCAACGCCTTTTTCCTCAGCATAAATTGCTGTTTGCACCGCCTCTTCAATAGCATCTTTTTCAGAAGTTAAAATAGGCTTTATAAGAACATATGCTTTTGATTTGACATTATATTCACTTTTAAGGCCTTTAATAACATCCACAGCTTTTTCAAAATCTTGCTTGTTAAAACCCTTATTTACTTTGAATTCCCTTGTATAATCATCGCTGGTTTCCAGGCCCATACTTATTTCAAATATCTTTTCCGGAATCAGAGAACAACAAGCTAAAACTTCTTCTTTAGTCACATATTCTGGTCTTGATTCTACAATAACTTCTGAGACGTTTTCTAGTCCATCTAAAGTATTCAATATTTCGTTTCTTGCTTCTAGAGGAAATTCACTCTGATTTAAAAAGCTTCCTGAAGTAAATATCTTTATTGCAGTCGGTTCATTTAATTCATATCTCCCAAGCAGATCATTAAAAATTTCAACTAATGTGGCAGCTGAAACTGGTTCTAAACTGGACTCTGAGATGTAACTGCACATGGTACAACCTCCACTTTCAGCAAGCGCCCACGCGCAACCAGTTGTTGGTAAAATCATGAATATGGTTGGTCCTTCACCAGAATAAGTGAGGTCTTCATGAGACCAAGTGGCTGAAAGTTCTTGTGGAGTTTTTTCTTTTATTCTTTTTAGAGATTTGGCCCTTATTTCTTGTGAAAGTTCTTGAATTTTCATATTTTTCCCTTTAGATGATATTTAATGTGATAAATAGATAAATTGCATATTAATTTTTTAATATTTTTATATTGAATTTAAATGTTGATATAAATATGGTAAATATAATTTTTTTAATCAGTTATTAAAATTTATCAGCTTATAATTTTAATGTTTTTAAGAATTTAATAAACTAGAAAAATCAGGATAATAATTGAAAACCTTAAATTTAATTTTATTTATTAATCTGTAACATAATTTTAATTTAATTCATAGATATTTAATTAGATATAATTATTAAGAATATCTGAGATATTATTTGATTAGTAAAATAAAGTTCTGTTTAATAGATGATTAGAATTCAATAAACTATAATAGATTATCTGGTATTAAATTATAAATAATTATAAAATAATAAATTTTTCTTATTAATGAGGATTTAAAATGGGTTTTTACGATCTTTCCAAGGAAGAAAGGATAAAATTTGTTCAAAAGATGGAATTAGAAGTGAAATCAGAACTTAAAAAGGATGAAATTTTAGAAAATTCAAATATTTCTAAATATGCTTCTGATGATGATTCTTACATTCGTAAAAATCTTTATCTTATTTTAAGTAGGATATACTTGAATGATTATGATTTTCAGGAAAAAATAATCACCACAACTAAATTATTATACCAAAGTTCTGATGAAAAACAGAGACAGACTGCGGTTTTTGCTTGGGGTGAAATTGGCAAACTTGAATTTGATAAAGTGGCTCCTCTTTTTGAAATGGCCTTAAATGACAATAGTCACAAAGTTAAAAGTTCAATAATGGGTTCTTTAAAGAAAATGGGAGAAAAAAATCCTCAACCAACTTTAATATTTGTTCAAAAATTTTTAAATCATCCTGACCCCGAAATCAGGCGATTGATGGTGCATGGAATTGAATTAAGGGGGAGAACTCATCCAGAAGATGTTTTATTTATTCTTCACCAACTCCAAAATGAAGTTACTCCTCGAGTCCGAAATATGATTATTCATGTTATTGGCCAGATAAGTTACAAAGAAGGATGTTTGGAAACAGTTGTTTTAGATTTAAAAAACTGGGAAAATGAGGATCTGGTTAAAAAATCATTGGAAGAGATAATTAAAGTACATCAAAGGTATAATTTTGCAGTTAAATCTGAAAGTGAGGCCATATCATATATAAAAAGTAAATTTGGATTTAATTTTATTTTAGAAGATAATTACGATATTGATAGAGATAATCTTCAATCTATAAATAATAAATGAATAATCCTATAATTTTTTTTATAATTATAATGAATTATTTTGGTGATACATATTGATTAAAGAAATAAAATCAAAATCTGTTCTCAACAAACATAAAAAAAGAGACAGTTTGTTTTTAGAGGATTATACACTTAATCCTTATCTGGGATGTTCTTTCAACTGTGTTTACTGCTATGTTAATGGGAGTAAGTATGGATCTAGAATTCCCAAGGATTTATCAGTGAAGATCAATGCTGCAGAAGTATTGTACCGCCAACTAAAAAATAGGGCCCGAAAAAAAGAATATGGAATTATAGCTTTAGGTTCTGCCACAGATCCTTACCTGCATCAGGAAAAAGATTTGAAAATTACCAGAGAACTTTTAAAAATTATCTACCGTTTTCATTTTCCCCTTAATTTATCTACTAAATCTAACCTTATTTTGAGAGATATGGACTTATTGAAAAAGATTGATGAATCTGCTAAATTACCAGAAGATCTTGCTACCAGCTTAGGAAAGGGCACCATAATTACCTTTTCTTTTTCTACCATGGATAATGAAATGGCAAGGATATTCGAACCTGCGGCACCTTCTCCTTTGGATAGGTTGGAAGCAATGGCCCAGCTAAAAGAGGAGGGATTTTTGGTCGGTGCTTGTTTAATGCCTCTTTTACCATTTCTATCAGACACAGCAGATCAAATTGATTTTATCATAAAAACTGTGAAGGAATTTGGTGGAGATTTTGTCCTTAGTGGAGGAATGACTTTATTTGGTGACCAGTGCAACGATTCTCGGATGAAATATTATGATGCACTTGCAGAATATTTTTCTGAAGTTTTAACCAAAACAAAGGCTATTTTTGACAATTCGGATTATCCTCCACCTTACTATCAGAAGAAGATTAGTGATTTAACTTCAGAAATTTGCAGGAAATATGATATTAAAAGCAGAATAATTTAATTAGAAACTAATTTGTTTTTAATCATTAAAACAAGAAATTCAAGGGAAAGAATTATTTTTTTAAATTTATTAATTAAAATCAGATATTAAGTTAAAACAGTTTAATTATATTTTATTCAAGTCAAAAATAAAAAAAGAAAATTATTGGATTTAGAAGCTAGATATAACTTCTCCCAGTAATTTTATGGATTTTTCTTTGTCAGGTCCGATTGGAGAACCAGCTACATATTGAGTTACACCCATTTCACCGAGAGCTTCGATTTTTGGTATGAATTCTGCAGGGGTTCCTACAACAGAGAATGCATCCATTAAGTCGTCAGTAACTGCTCCGATAGCTCCACCGAAGTCACCTTTACCTAAGAATTCTCCGAATTTAGCTCCTGTGTCAGGGGCTAGTCCGTGTCTTTCGAATACAGGCGGTGGGGATCCTGCTGCGATGAATGCAACAACGATTTTTGCAGCACCTAATGCTTTACCAGCGTCGTCATCTATGGAACAACAAGTGTATGCTGCTATGTCAACGTCTGATATGGATTTACCTTCTGCGTCTGCTCCTTCTTTAATTAGAGGTACAGCAGCTTCAAAGTCTTTTGGGTTTGATGCGTTAATTAATGCACCGTCGGAGAATCCTCCAGCGGTTTTTAACATCATTGGTCCTTGAGCACCCATGTAAATTGGGATCTTTTCTTGGACAGCTTTGGTACCCATTAAGCTTGCACCACTTTCGGTTTTTCCACCAGCCATCATGGTTTCCATCATGGTGATAGCGCTTTTAATGGTACTTACAGGTTTAGTCCATTCAATTCCCAAGGCGTCAAAGGTAGCTTTGTCACCAGGTCCAATACCTAAAGTTGCTCTTCCGTTGGAGAGTTCGTCTAGGGTGGTAATCGCGGAAGCAGTTATAGCAGGGCTTCTCACGTATGGGTTGGTCACACCAGGTCCCATTTTAATAGTTTCAGTTCCTGCAGCAATTAATGCTAAGGTTTCATATACGTTTTTATTGTTGTAGTGGTCAGTGATCCAGGCGTATTCAAATCCTACATCTTCTGCCAGTTTTACAAGCTTTACAATTTTTTCAATTGGCTCATTTGGAACAAATTCGATACCGAACTTCATAATATATCACCGCTTTAAAATCTATTGGGAGTATAAAAATATTTTGTGATTTAGATGCAATCGAAAGGTTTAAATAGTGATTAATTGATTTTTCTTTTTTCTTTATATCTACTCTTAAATAATAATGAAAATGACTCTAAGACAAGTCTAAAAATTGTTTAAAAAAATGAATTAATTAATTTATAAATGCTGTAAATTGCTGGAGGTTTAATTCAAATTCTAAAAATTCAAGCAAATTAGTATAATATTAATTAGTATAATAATTTCAAAAAATTCTATTAGATTTTATTAAAAAATCCAAAAATATATATGTCCTGGATATCCTTAATTATTAATTACACCTGTACACCTGAAGATAGAATAAACATGTTTTAAGGACATTAAATCAAGTCCATTATTTTGCAAATATTTCTAATAACTTTGTGTTTCTTTGGGTGTCGTGTATAGTATGTGCCACGATGCATAAGGCGTCGGCCGGAGTGCGATTTTATCGCTCTATGAATGGCTGTTTTTCCGCACGTGGCTATATGATTATAAATTTATTTGAATACGATTTTAAATGAGGGCGCAAACCTTTGCCACTTGGCATACAGTGTTTGTTGTTTGATGTTGGTTTTTTGGTAGTAGTGTGGTGATATTCAGTTACTTTGTAACTAAATTAATATTGCATACTCATCCAATTCTTTATATACGTTTTGTGTACTTCCCTAATATTTATTAACTTATAGCAAATCCGTTTGATCCTGGCGGAGGCTACTGCTATTGGGGTTCGATTAAGCCATGCAAGTCGAACGAACTCCTTCGGGGGTTCGTGGCGAACGGCTCAGTAACACGTGGATAACCTACCCTTAGGACCGGTATAACCC